>LCNU01000001.1 GCA_001001375.1 Candidatus Amesbacteria bacterium GW2011_GWC1_47_15
CACTTTGGAAGGCGAACTGGACCTTAAAATCAGACCGGGTACTCAGCCGGGGACTACTGTCCGGCTGTCCGGCAAGGGCATTCCCAAACTGCGCTCATTACGCGGTGACGAGCGGGGGGATTTTTATATCCGCCTGCAGATAAAGTTCCCGGACCGCCTTACCCGCCGCCAAAAAGAACTCCTGGAAGAATTCCAGAATATCTCTTGAACTCAGCAAAAAATTGTTTTTTAGATTTTCCTGCCACTAAAGCTGCCCGGAAAGCTTAAGGGGCTTATGAACAATCTTAAATTTGCCCAAATTGTTTCTGGAAAACTGGCGCCCAGACCCGGCTCCTGATATAATCAAGGTTGGATTAGCGGATTTAGAGGCGGGGAGAAAACCCGCTTTTTTAAAGAAAAAATATTATGGCCAGACAAACCCCTACCAGATCAGAATTTGCTACTGCCTTAAATCAGGTGGCGCATGAGCGCAATATTGACCCTTCCGTAGTTATCGATAGTATCCGTCAGGCGATTCTGGCCGCTTTCAAAAAAGATCATCCGGAAAGCTGGAAAGAGGATTTTGCTTATGAAGTGGAACTGGACGCCGGGACGGGTGAAGCCCGGATTTTTGAAATGCAGGGTGAATCATATGAGGAAGACGGCGTGGTCAAGGTCCGTCCTGTTGCCGGCGCTTCCCGTACAGATGTTACCCCACCTGGTTTCGGCCGTATTGCCGCCCAGACTGCCAAGCAGGTAATTATTCAGAAGATCCGTGAAGCCGAAAAGTCGGTCATTGTGGCGGAATATGAAAAACGTTTGGGTACGCTTTTAAACGGAATGATTATCCGTTTTGTCGGCAACGAAATCATCGTCGATATCGGCAAGGCGGAGGGTATCATGCCCCCATCCGAGCAGGTGCATTCCGAAGACTACAGGCTTAATCAACGTCTGACTTTCTATGTGCAGAGCATTCGTGACGGCCTGCGGGGTAAGGAAGTAGTCGTCTCCCGTGTCGACCCCGGGATTATTCGCGAACTGTTCCGCCGGGAAGTCCCCGAGGTAAACTCTTCCGCTGTTGAGATAAAATGCCTCGCGCGGGATCCAGGTTCCCGCACCAAAATCGCCGTATATTCCAATCAATCAGGTGTTGATCCGGTAGGGTCCTGCGTCGGCCAGAAAGGTGTCCGTGTCCAGGCTGTTATTGGTGAGTTAAACGGAGAAAAAATCGATATCGTCCAATTCAGCGATGATCCGGAAAAATTCGTCGTTTCCGCTCTCGCCCCTGCTGCCAATCTGTCGGTCAAAATAAATGCCAAAACCAAGGTCGCCCAGGTCACTGCTCCGCCGGACCAATTGCCCCTGGCTATCGGCAGGGACGGCCAAAATGCCCGCTTGGCAGGTAAACTTACCGGATTCCATATTGATATCAGCGGTGCACCCGAAGAAGCCGGAACTCATGAGAAAAAAGAAGATTCTGTACCTGACAATGACCAAATCCCAAATCCCAAACCTCAATGAAATTCAAAGTTTTCAAATTGCAATTTGGAATTTAAAACATTGAGGGTTGGAACTTAATTGTGATTTGTGGTTTGGGTATTGGAATTTATTATGCTTAAAAACCGCCCTCCCATCGTTGTCATTCTTGGTCATGTCGATCACGGCAAGACTACTCTTCTGGACTATTTGCGTAAAAGTAATGTCGCCGCCCGTGAGGCTGGTGGTATCACCCAGCACATAAAGTCGTTTCAACTGACTACCGATAATCGGCAACCGATAACTTTTATAGATACCCCCGGTCATGCCGCTTTTTCTCAAATGCGTTCCCGGGGTAGTCTGCTGGCTGATATCGCGATATTGGTGGTTGCCGGCGGCGACGGGGTCATGCCTCAGACGAAAGAATCCATTCAATTCATCAAGAGCGCCGGGATATCTTTTATAGTTGCCATAACCAAATCAGATCTTCCGGGTTTTAATGCAGATCATGTCAAAACCCAGTTAACGGAATCTGATGTTATTGTCGAAGATCTGGGTGGAGAGGTTCCTGCGGTGTCCGTTTCTGCTAAAAACGGTGAAGGTATAGCCGATTTGCTGGAAACGATCGATTTACTGGCTGGAATGAACCCCCCTCAAGCTGATCCCCAGGGGGTTTTGGAAGCAGTTGTTCTGGAAAGCCGTCTCGATAATCACAAAGGTCCCCTGGCCGCGGTAGTTGTCCGCAGCGGACAATTGATTACTGGTAAGCATTTGTATATGGATAAAAATATCGGTAAGGTACGCGCCTTGCTTGACTGGGAAGGCAGGCAGTTGGCTTCTGCCGGCCCTTCACTGCCGGTCGAAATTCTTGGTTTGTCGACAGTTCCTCCAGTCGGTTCAATTATTTCCGATCATCCTGTCACCGCAGAATCTACCTCCTCTTCACTGTCTGCCCCTCTCCCCACAGCTCTTAATCCGCTACTCAATATAGTTCTCAAAACCGATGTCCTGGGATCCCTTGAAGCCCTGTCGTCTGCACTTCCCACCGGGGTTAATATGGTGTCTTCAGGCACAGGAGATGTGACAGAAAGCGACGTTTTGCAGGCCAAGGCCTCCTCTGCACGGATTTATGGCTTTAATGTTAAGACGTCTTCCTCGGTAGTTAAATTGGCCAGTGTGGAGAAAGTTCCTCTGTCTTTACACAGAGTTATTTATGAACTCTTGGAAGATATCGAATCAAGAATCAGCCCGGTGGTAACCGAGGTTGTCACCGGACGGGCGCAGATTTTGGCCGAATTTAAAATTGACAAAGAGCGGGTGGCCGGCTGTAAATGCACAGAGGGTGAATTTAACAAGTCCGATTCTCTGCAATTGCTGCGGGGAGGCCAGACCCTGGGCAGTACCAGGTTCAAAAGTTTAAGATCAGGTAAATCTTCAGTGTCCCATATCAAAACCGGCGCGGAGTTTGGGGTTGTTTTTAGCCCTTACCTTGACTTTAAACCCGGCGATAATATAATCGCCGTCAAGTAAAGAACATGGCCAATTTAGACACCTCATCTCTCAAAGCCCTGCTGGATCCGGCCAAAACGGTCACTATATTGTTTCCTGGCAATCCCAACTATGACCACGTAGCCGCCGGATTGGGTCTAAAATTAGTATTAGAAGCAGGGGCAAAAAGCGTCACTGTTGTTTGTCCCGATCCCATGACCGTCCAATTCAACCGCCTTGTCGGAGTCGAATCGGTCACCGATTCTCTGGGTTCCCGCCAGTTATTAATCACTTTTCCAGGCCAGACGGAATACGTGGATAAGGTTGGTTATGATTTGGTAGGTGGGGAATTACAGCTGGTTATCACCCCGAAGCAGGATTCACCCGATTTGGACCATCATAAACTTCAATTTATCAAAGGTCACGGCAGGACGGATATAGCGATACTGGTAGGTGTCAATCAACTTTCGGATTTGGGTTCATTGAACGAAGCTGCGGTGCAGTTTTTAAGCGATGCTAAAATAATTGCACTTTCGCATCAGCCCCCGGCGCAGGATTATGCCCATCACGTCATATACCATCCGGATGCTTCCTCTGTAAGTGAACTGGTTGTTCACCTGCTTGACTCGCTTGGTATTGACCCGGATGCAGATACCGCCACCAATCTTCTTTCAGGTATCGAAGACGCTACTGATTATTTCCGCTCCCCCAGAGTCAACGTCAATACTTTTGAAATCGCTGCCTATTTGTTGCGCCGCGGAGCCCGCCGCCACCAGCCGGTGGATGCCAATCAACTTCCGCCCGGAGCTGTACCTCAGGCGGTTCCGCCAATTCGTAAACCGCTGTTATCTCAAAAAACGCCCCCTCCCGCTGCAGTCGCTCCTGTGCCCAGCACCGCTCTCGGGTTCGGCACTGACAGCCAGCAGCCGGAAGAACCCGTGGAAGGCCAGGCCAAACCTGCTCCGTCTCCAGATTGGTACGAACCTAAAATTTTCCAGGGCTCCATGCTTCCCTAAAATATTAGCCCAAAATCTAGACATTCAACAAAAATGACAGAGGCAATAAAACAGGAATTTATTAAAAGCGCCAATGGTTTTTTTGAAACAGCCGGATCTGATATCTATAGTCGGATACTTGCAAGCAAGGGATTGGGCAACCTTGGAGAAAATGCACAATTTAGGGCAGCCTTAAATCCCGCAGAATTATCAGATGTTGAACTGGAGGAAGTTTTATCCTGTATCAGGGCAACAATAAGTAAACTCTATCCCTCACTTTGATAATGGTCCTGATTTCCAAAACAGGATTTTTCTGATATACTGAAAGTGTATTGAAGAGTTATTAACGGATGCTTGAGTAGTTTTTACATCTCGCATCCGCCTTATCTCTTGATTTTTTTATGGCTCTAGATACTACCGCCAAGCAGGATATCATCAAAAAATACGCCCAGGGCAAAGGGGATACTGGATCTCCCGAGGTCCAGGCGGCCTTGCTTTCTGAAAAAATCACCAAACTTGCCGAGCATCTCAAAATTCATAAAAAAGACAATCACTCCCGCCGTGGATTGATCAGTATGGTCAGCAAACGCCGCCGCCTGCTTTATTATCTGCAGAAAAAAGATTTGAAGCGTTACAAAGACATTGCCAAGAAATTGGGTTTGTCAAAATAAAATTATTGTTATAAAATATACAGGCTCCGGATAGAATTGAGGGGCGAAAAGTGTGAATTATTCTTCCCACTTTTGACTTCTCAATCTACCCCGGATGAAGTGTATTTGCGATTTTTTTAAATGAAAGTGATATCCAAAACCAAAGATATAGCAGGTCGCCCTCTGACTCTTGAAACAGGCCGTCTAGCTCCGCAGGCCACTGCGTCTGTACTTGCTTCATACGGCCAATCCACAGTCCTTGTGGCTGTCACTCTGGGACAGGAAGATTTGAAAAAGGACTATTTTCCATTGTCCGTAGAATACCAAGAGAGGCTTTATGCCGGCGGACGTATCAAGGGTTCCCGCTGGGTCAAACGCGAAGGCCGTCCGACCGATGCTGAAACTCTTTCTGCCCGCCTTATAGATCGATCCATCCGCCCTTTGTTTCCTAAATCTTTCCGCCGCGATGTCCAGGTAATCATTACCGTACTTTCGGTCGATATATTAAATGATACAGATATCCTGGCTTCTGTTGCTACATCGGCTGCTCTGTCTATATCACCCATTCCCTGGAACGGACCTATCGGGACGGTTCGCGTCGGTTTGCAGGAAGGTAGTCCCGTAATTAATCCCACCAACGGAAACGGAGAAGTGATTCCCCTGGATCTGGTTATTTCCTCCACTTCCGATTTGATCACCATGATCGAGGCCGGCGGCAGGCAGATCCCGGACGAACAGGTCCTGACGGCACTGGAAACAGGTTTTTCTGCCAATCGTGAAGTTATTGCGCTGATAAATGAATTGGTATCGGCCGTTTCTCCTGGCAAACTGGCTATCCCCGACACCAAGGCCGACGCTGCTTTGGTAAAACAAGTGGAATCCAAAGCCCGCCCTGTAATTGAAAGCATGCTGGAGCAGTACAGTAAGCAAGAAGGCGGGGGAGTACTTTCTGAAATTAAAAAATCTCTCGCGACGGATTTTCCCGAAGCCGATCCTCTGAGGGTTTTTCAAATTGTCGAAGAATTGCTTCATCGCACAATCCGCACCGGTATTCTTGAAAAAAAGCGCCGTCCCGACGGCCGGAAATTGGATGAAATCAGGACGTTACAGGCAGACGTGGCTGTAATTCCCCGTGTCCACGGTTCTGCCCTATTCCAGCGGGGACAGACTCAGGCCCTCACTATCACTACTCTTGGCGCACCTTCTCTTTCCCAAAGCCTGGAATCGGCTGAAGGCGAAGAAACCAAAAGATATATGCATCACTACAATTTTCCTCCTTACAGTACCGGCGAAACCGGAAGGGTAGGCTCTCCCTCCCGCCGGGAAATCGGTCATGGTGCACTTGCGGAAAAAGCCTTGACACCCGTCATCCCGTCCGAAGCGGACTTCCCTTACGCAATCCGTGTTGTTTCGGAGATTACCAGTTCCAACGGCTCTACCAGCATGGCTTCGGTATGCGGTTCCACCTTGTCTCTGATGGATGCCGGTGTTCCTATTCTGGCACCTGTCGCCGGAATTTCCACCGGCCTCGTTACCCAGTCGGATTATCCTAAAAAGACCACTGACTACGTTCTTCTGACAGATATCATCGGCCTTGAAGATCATCATGGAGATATGGACTTTAAGATTGCCGGGACAAAGGATGGAGTCACAGCTATTCAGTTGGATGTCAAGGTCCCGGGAATTACTTTGGACATTTGCCGCCGGACATTTGCTGCCTCACAAATCGCCCGCAGTGAGATTTTAAAAACACTGACCAATGCCATTTCCGAACCCAGGAAAGAATTGTCTGCTTTTGCCCCCAAGATCAGCACGGTTCAAATTCCTGTAGACAAGATAGGTGAATTGATCGGGCCGGGAGGTAAAGTCATCCGCAAACTAATGGCCGAAACAGAAACCGTCATCGACGTTCAGGACGACGGCTCAGTCTTTGTCTCGGGACTGAACCAGGAAGGTATGGACAAAGCTTTAAATTGGATTGGTTCTTTGGGTAAGGAAGTTGTTCCCGGTGAAATTTATGAAGGTACGGTTGCCCGTATCCAGCCGTTCGGTGCTTTCGTCAACATTCTTCCCGGAAAAGACGGCCTTGTCCATGTCTCACAAATGGCTCCTGGTTTTGTATCTGACCCCGGTCAGATAGTAAACGAAGGGGACATCGTCAAGGTCTGGGTTACCGAAATAGATTCACAAGGTCGTATTAATCTGAGCATGTTGTTTGACGATACCGGCCAGCCTGTCGCCAAAGCCAGGGACACCTCCGCCCGCCCCATGCGCTCCGAGCATTTCCGTGGACCGGTACGCAGTGGTGGAGGCCAGGGTGACAGGGATAGAGGACGCCGCCCTCCGGGTCGTTCTGGTGGACGCTACTAAATCTTCCTTTTCTTCGCTCCGGCAATAGTCTCCCTGTGATATCATAATTTTGTGGACGGACAACTTACCACAGATATCACCAGGCTGCAGCAGCTGCTGGAGAAATCAGTCGTTCCTGCGGATCTGCGCGTTAAAACCGAAGAAATGCTCGGCCGGCTCGAGCGCCAGTCCCGGCACGGCAATTATGTAAACACATACGAACAGATACAGCATTACATAGATTGGATCGTCAATCTTCCCTGGGACAGGCTCACTCAGGATATCCTTGATTTGGGTCATGTAAAACAGGTTTTGGATAGCCACCATTACGGGTTGGAGGACTTAAAGCAGAGGTTTCTGGAGTACCTGTCCGTACTGATTCTCAATCAGCGCCAGTCGGAAAAAACTTACCGTGCCCCCATTCTGCTTTTAGTAGGGCTGGTAGGTACGGGAAAGACAACTATCGCAAAAAGCCTGGCTGATGCCATCGGTAGGAACTTTGTCCGCATTCCCTTCGGTGGTATGAGTTCTGCTCTGGATTTAAGAGGACAATCCCGCTCTTCCCCCGATGCCGAGCCCGGGCAAATTATCAAAGGGCTACGCCGCGGCGGCAGCCGAAACCCCGTGGTCCTGCTGGATGAAATCGACCGAGTAGCCGATTCTGCGCGGGGGGAAATAATGGGTGTTTTAGTGGAACTTCTGGACCCTGAGCAAAACCACGCGTTTACCGACCACTTTATCGATTATCCAATTGATCTCTCGCAGTCATTATTTATCGCGACAGCCAACAACACTACCCATATCAGCACCGCTGTTATGGACCGCCTGGAACCCTTGCTCATGCCTTCCTACACCGACGACGAAAAAATCCATATTGCCCGGGACTATGTGCTTCCTTCTGAAATGCGCAAAGCCGCCCTGCCTCCTGATGCTGTCAAAATCCAGGATTCCCTCTGGCCCAAAGTCGTACGTCCTTTGGGTTTCGATGCCGGTATCCGTACGCTGGAAAGGACAATTCAGGGAGTAGTACGCAAGGTAGCCCGGCAGATAGTAGAAGGCAAGGGGAAGCAGTTCGTTATTACCGAGGCAAACTTCCGAGACTTCCTTCCCGTATAAATAATGAAAATAGCAGTCCTTTCGGACATCCACGATAATATTTGGAACCTGGAAAAGGCTCTTCAAATAATTAAACAGGAAAATTGCCAAAGTCTGATTTTTTGTGGGGATTTCTGCGCACCGTTTATTGCACCTTATTTCGTAGAGACGCATATCCCGGTTTATGCTTGTTTCGGAAACAATGATGAAGATCAGTGGGCGATAGTCGAACGGGCAGGTTCATCAGAATTTAAAACCTGGTCGTTGGGCAGGGAATTTGCTGAAATCGAATTGGACAAACAAAAAATTGCATTTTGCCATTATCCCAAATTAGGGAAACTTCTTGCTGGGACAGGGGACTATCAGGCTGTCTTCCACGGTCACACTCATCAGGCCTATCAGGAAAAGGTCAGGGAAACGCTTTTGGCCAATCCCGGAGCTGTTTGCGGTATTATCGGCGGTAAGTCGGGCTCAGCGTCTTTCGGCATCTACGATTCCGGTACGCGTCAGTTTAAACATATTAACTTATCATGACCCGTGAAGAGAAAATCGAAGCTTTGGAAGAAATTGCCCTGGAGGTAAGGGCGTTTAAAGGCTTGGAAATTGCCCGTCACGCTACCAATGCAGTTCCCGGGGAAGGCGATCCGGATGCCGAAATAATGTTCATCGGGGAGGCTCCCGGTTTCAATGAGGACAAACAAGGCAGACCCTTCGTCGGCCAGGCGGGGAAACTTTTGGAAAAATCTCTGCAGGAATCCTTGGGCATGAATCGGGATGACGTTTATATTACCAATATCGTCAAATACCGCCCTCCGGACAACCGCGATCCGTTTCCGGATGAAATTGAAGTTTGTCGGGATTGGCTGGACCGCCAGATCCGGGTTATCAGTCCAAAGATCATAGCGACTCTCGGCCGTTTCAGTATGGGTAAGTTTATTGAAGGATTGACCATCTCCCGGGTCCACGGCCAGCCCAGATTTGTAGACTTTGCAGGATCAAGGTACATCGTATATCCCATGTATCACCCGGCAGCAGCGCTTCGTGCAGGCTCTGTTCTTGAGCAATTCAGGCAGGATTTTAATAAACTCAAGGCACTGTTTACCTCTGCCTCTTCGCCTGCCACTGCTCCGGATCAGTCACCCTCTGGTCCTTCCCAAGGTTCCCTGTTTTAATTGTATAATTTATTAATGGACAATAATCTCCGTATCCTTTCGCTTGGTGGATTCGGTAAAGTCACTTCCAACATGTTCGTCTATGAATACGGCGATGACATTTTGTTGGTAGATTGCGGGATGGGATTCCCTTCGGAAGATATGCTGGGTGTAGATATTTTAATTCCCGATATCTCATACCTTCTCAGTAAGAAGGACAAAATTCGGGGGATGGTAATTACCCATGGTCACGAAGATCACTCCGGTGCTCTCCCGTACATTCTTCCGCAGCTGCCTCATTTCCCGATCTTTTCCAGTCGTCTCACAGCCCACCTCATAATGGATAAATTGTCCGAATATGAAAATATGCCCCGGCAGGTAAAGGTTCTCTCTCCCGGTGAGTTAATTCAATTAGGTAAATTCGCGGTAAGGTCCGTCCGTGTATCTCATTCAATTCCCGATGCCACCAATTTGATTATTCAAACTCCGGCGGGGACCATCTATCACGGAAGTGATTTTAAATTCGATTTTACTCCCGTAGACGGAGTGCTTCCGGATCTGGGGGGGATTGCGGCTGCGGGTAACAACGGAATCCGTCTGCTCCTGTCCGATTGTCTGGGAAGCGAACGCCGGGGGTATACTCCTTCGGAGAGAACTCTCGAGGATACTTTTGAAAGGGAAATGGACTCTTGCGAAGGGCGTTTTTTTGTCACTTCCATGAGCAGTAATATCAGTCGCTGGCAGCAGGCAGCCCAGACGGCTATCCGTCATGGTAGGAAAATTGCGATAGCTGGCAGATCGATAGACAGGAATATTCAGGTGGCGTCAGAACTTGGTTATCTCAAAATCCCCCGCTCTTCTTTTGTGGATTTAAGAAGGGTGAAAAAGTTAAGGCCCAAGGAAGTTTGCGTACTCATTGCGGGTTCCCAGGCCCAGCCGGATTCGGCTTTAGTCCGCCTGGCCACGGTTGGACACCGGGATTTGTCCATATCTCCGTCCGATAAGGTAATTTTCTCTTCCGATTATATTCCCGGAAACGAAAGTGCAGTCCAGGCTTTGATAGACGCCTTGGCCCGATTGGGAGCGGTGGTAGTATACGCCGCTCTTACTGACAACCTGCATGTATCCGGACATGGCAGCCAGCAGGATCTCCTTTTAATGATGGCTCTGACCCGGCCGCAGTTCCTTCTTCCCATCGGGGGGACATACCGCCACATGGTCCAGTATGCCCATCTGGCGCAAAGTATGGGCTATTCACCGGATAAAATACTTCTGCCTGGATTCAATCATAGTGTGGAGGTATCTCCCACAGGGGTACGATTGGGGCAGAAATATCAGATCAAAAATATTATGGTGGACGGTCTGGGAATAGGGGATGTGGGGCATGTAGTTTTGAGGGACCGTCAGCATCTGGCCGAAGAAGGTATTGTTGTAGCGTTGATAGAAACGGACCAAAACAATCTATCAAACATCTTGAATTTGGAATTAATCAGCCGGGGTTTCGTCTTCGATTCGCAAAACTCGACTCTCTTCAGTCGGGCTGTATCTCAGGTTAAAAGCGTCATCCAGCAGAAAAAGGGAATCATCGAATCCGATCGTCATCTCCGCCAGATTGTGGTGGAAGTTCTCGAAAAGTATCTCTTCGCGGAGACTCGTCGCCGGCCGATGATACTTCCGCTTGTGGTCGAGGTTTAGCCAAGGGAGTTATAATGTGATTGTGATTTACTGCCCGAAATCTTATGTCCCGTAAACGTTCATATTCCGGCCGCAGGAAATATAAGCTCAAACTTAAAAAAACTACCCTGTATTCTATATCTTCAGTTATGCTTATCGCCGCCGGGATACTTATCTGGATTTCTTTTGTCCGGCAGGGGATTATCTTAACCCGGTTAAACACTATGTTGGTCTCTCAATTAGGTTTGATTCCTGTCTTTTTTTTACCTTTCCCCCTGATGGTAGGGGGCTTGATGGTCTCAAAAATTAAAACTCCCCTGAGCAGACCGCACGTGTTTCTTGGCAGTTTGGTGGTCATAACCGCTCTTTCAGGGCTTTCCCGGGGTGGGGCTTTGGGAATGGAATTATGGGATGGTATCGCTATATTTCTTTCTTCTCCGGGTGCCGCCCTGTTTATGTTGACAGGCTTGTCCATTGGCATGATCATCATGTTTAACATTCCCTTCGAAGACGTCTATTTATGGACAGCAAGATTTTTAGCGGGTTTGCGCAGATCTTCTGCCGTCCCCAAGGACGATGCCCTTTCGTCCCGCCGGTTGAAACTTACCGGTCTCACAGGGCAGGAAAAATCCGCGCCGATAAAAACCGGTGGTATGACCGATAGAACCCCTCCCTCCAAAACCCCTGTTCCCGCACCATCTTTGGAAATGTCTTACCGGCTGCCGTCCGTGCCGTCGGCCGCTACCGATGCACCGTGGCATTACCCGCCACTTTCTTTGTTATCGGAAAATATCTCCGGTAAGGCTGACAGAGGCAATGTCAACTCAAACGCCGCAATTATCGAAAAAACCCTGGAGGCCTTCGGTATTATCGCCAAAGTAGTCGAAGTAAATTTGGGACCGGCTGTGACCCAATATGCTCTGGAGGTGGCCATAGGTACAAAGCTCTCTAAAATCAGTGCTTTGTCCAACGATCTTGCCCTAGCCCTGGCTGCCCCTACCGGCCAAATCCGAATCGAAGCCCCAATCCCCGGCCGCTCCCTGGTCGGTATCGAACTCCCCAACCGAGCTCCGGAATTTGTCTCTTTGAGAAAGATCCTCGAATCGGACAACATGAAACATCACAAAAGCAAACTGGCTGTTTCTCTCGGCTTGGACGTCTCAGGTAATGCCGTGGTAGCGGACATCGGCCGCATGCCCCATATTCTGATTGCCGGGGCTACGGGCACGGGTAAATCCGTTTGTCTCAACGCTTTTATTGGCTCCCTGCTTTACCGCACCAGTCCCCAGGAGTTAAATCTCATCATGGTCGATCCCAAGCGGGTGGAACTGACCAACTACAACGGCATTCCGCACCTCCTTACCCCCGTAATCGTAGAACCCGACAAGGTATTGTCCGCACTCAAATGGTCTATGGCCGAAATGGACCGCCGTTACAAGCTTTTTTCCGAAGTGGGTGTTCGTAATCTGGAAAGCTATAACGAGCTTTCCGGCTTTCAGGCCTTGCCTTATATCGTGATTATCATCGATGAACTGGCGGATATCATGTTGTTTGCCCAGATTGAAGTGGAAGACGCGGTAACCAGAATTGCCCAAATGGCCCGTGCCACCGGTATTCATCTGGTCATCGCCACCCAGCGGCCGTCTGTCGACATTATTACCGGGCTTATCAAAGCAAACATTCCTACACGCATTGCGTTCGCGGTTTCTTCCATGATTGATTCCAAGGTAATTATCGATACTCCCGGAGCCGAAAAACTTCTTGGCAGGGGGGACATGCTGTATGTTCCTCCCGATCAGGCGAAGCCGACTCGTATCCAGGGGGCGTTTATTTCAGACAAGGAAATAAAGCAGCTGATCGAATATCTGAAAAAACAGGGGGTAGCGCCTCATTATACAGAGGAAGTTACATCCATGCCCGTGTCCATAAGCCGCCGGGGAGGGAGGGGATATGTCGTTACGGATAGTGGGGGTGAAAACCGCGATTCGTTGTTTGAAGAAGCCCTCCGCCTAATTGTCCAGCACAATAACGCCTCCGCGTCTTTTCTTCAGCGCAAACTCAGTATCGGTTATGCTCGGGCGGCTCGGGTTCTGGATGAGCTACAGCAGGCGGGAATTGTCGGTCCTGCTGATGGTGCCAAGCCCCGGAACATCTTGATTACCGATGTCAATGCCTTCTTAAATCCCCCTCAATGAAGACAACCGGACAGATTTTAAAAGAAACCAGGGCTTCAAAAAAGCTGGACATAGTCGACATTTCGAGGATTACCAGAATCCGCCCCCGTTTTTTAGAAATGCTTGAGGAAGATGACTACGGCCATCTTCCCAATGCCACCGTTGCCCGGGGGTTTATCAGGAATTATGGTGAATTTTTAGGTATTAATTCTCATCATCTTTTGGCTGTATTCCGTCGGGATTTCGTGGAAAATCAGCAGGGACGGATTGTCCCCCGCGGCATGGTCGACCCGGTTAATAAAGTGAGTTTTTGGACTCCCCGGACCACCATTATCGTCGCCGTAACTTTAGTTTTTACTCTTTTCGGGGTCTATTTATACTACCAATACCGGGTACTTACCGGTCCTCCCCATTTGGAGTTATCGACCCCGACAGACAGGGTAAACATGAATGAAGATACCGTTCAGGTAGTGGGTCGTACCGATCCGGAAGCATCCCTGTCGGTAAATGGCCATTTGGTTGCCTTGGAAAAAGGCGGCACTTTTTTCTTCCGTATGCCGTTAAATCCCGGTGAGAATAAAATTACAGTCACTTCTCTGGCCAAATCGGGTAAGACCACCACGGTAATCCGGATTGTAGAATACTCACCCTGACCATTTCTAATCACCTTTATGATTGACATCTTGTCCTGGGTTCTTTAACCTAAAGAATAACATGGCCGTTTTTATCCAGTTACTTTTGGGAATAGTAGTTCTTACACTGTCTTTTCTCATCGCCTTTGCCGGAATTCAGGTATTTCATATTCTCCACGAATTCCGCCTGACCTTGAAGAAATTAAACCGTATTTTGGATCACACCACCTCCTTGTCCGAAGCTGCAGCCCGCCCCGTAACTGCTGTCAATGAATTTTATACCGAAGTCAAAGATCTGGTAAACGTCACCCAGGACCAGATTGTTGCAGCCACTCCCGACCGGGTCATCACTCCCAGGACCGCTCACCGCTCCCCCCGCCGTTTCTTCCGCCGCTCCGGTGCTTCCCTTCGCCCTTCCTGATCCTGCTTGTCCTTGCCTCGCTCAAAAGCTAAAATTGCCCCATGCTTACTGCTGACCAGATCCGCACCCGTTATTTTGATTTTTATCTAAGTCGAGGTCATAATATTATCCCCTCTGCCCCCTTGGTGCCCGAAAACGATCCTACAACGCTGTTCACCGGTTCCGGCATGCAGCCCATGGTCTCGTATCTTCTCGGTCAGACTCATCCTTTGGGTACTCGTCTGGTAGACTCACAGAAATGTTTTCGCACCCAAGACATCGTAGAGGTTGGGGATAACCGACATGATACGTTTTTTGAAATGCTGGGTAATTGGTCTTTGGGGGATTACTTCAAGAAAGAACAAATATCATGGCTGTTTAAATTTTTGACAGAACCCAAAGCCGGATTAGGATTGGACCCTTCCCGATTGTACATTAGTGCCTTTGCCGGTAATTCGGATATTAATATTCCACGCGACGAAGAAACGGTCACATTCTGGCAGGAACAATTTTCCTCCGTGGGAATAGACGCATTGGCAGTAAAGGATCCGGAAAAAGGCATGCAGAGGGGGCGCATCTTTTATTATGACGATACCAAAAACTGGTGGTCTCGTTCAGGTACTCCTGCGCAAATGCCTGTTGGAGAACCTGGTGGTCCGGACTCTGAAGTGTTTTTCGATTTCGGGACTCATCATCAACTCCATGAAAATTCTCCGTTCAAAAACCAGCCTTGCCACCCCAACTGCGATTGCGGCCGCTTTATCGAACTCGGCAATTCTGTTTTTATGACCTACCTGAAAACTAATACGGGGTTTGTTCCACTGGAAAAGAAAAATATCGATTTCGGTGGGGGATTGGAAAGAATAGCCGCTGCTGTTCTCGATACTCCGGATATTTATCGTACAGATTTATATTCACCGATTATTTCCCGACTGGAGGAAATAACAGGTAAGGCATATTCCCAAGACGAGAAGGCTATGCGGGTTATTGCTGATCATTTAAAGGCCTCTGTATTTCTGATTGTCGACGGTGTCCGACCGGGAAATAAGCAACAAGATTACTACCTGCGCCGCTTGCTCCGCCGGGTTGCTGTTAAATCTTACCAACTCAAAGGTCAAATCATTGATCCTTCTGAATTTTCAAGTATTACAGATAAAGTCTTGGATATATATAAAAATACTTCATACTTCAATTCCTCTAATAGTCTGCCCCAAGTGAACGATGTTGTACGTGAAGAAATGATCAAATTTACCCGCTCTCTGGATAAAGGTCTAAAGGAATTTAATAAATACTCTCCAGTTCAATTAGATGCTAAAACTGCCTTCAATCTTTACCAGACCCTTGGGTTTCCGGTGGAAATAATAGAAGAACTGTATTTACAGAAGAACGTTAAACTGGATCGGGAGGAGTTTGACCGGATTTTTAAATCCCATCAGGACCTTTCCCGCACCGCCTCCGCCGGCATGTTCAAAGGCGGTTTGGCAGACGACTCGCATACAGTCGTCAGATATCACACAGCCACCCATTTATTACATCAGGCTCTGCGAGATGTATTGGGAAGTCATGTCCAACAGAAGGGGAGCAACATTACGGCTGAAAGACTCAGGTTCGATTTCTCCCACCCGGCCAGACTTACCCCGGAGGAAACCACGAAAGTTGAATTGATAATGAATCAAAAGATATCCGAAAATCTTACCGTCACCAAAATGGAAATGTCCAAAACACAGGCTCTTTCCCAAGGAGCTCTGGCCTTCTTTCCGGAAAAGTATCCCGATAATACTTCCGTCTACAAAATAGGGGACTACAGTATGGAACTTTGCGGAGGGCCCCATGTCAACTCGACTGGCGAGCTGGGACGTATTAAGATAGTCAAAGAGGAGTCTGCCGGCTCCGGCATTCGGCGTATCTACGCCCGCCTGTCCGATGATAAAAAAATTCACAATGAACATTGAATATTAGACATTGGACATTAATTTAAAATGCCCCTGCCTTTCCTGTCAAAAAAACCAAAACTAGATTCCAGGGAATATCTGTTTGCTTTGGAGATTGATCACGGCCGGGTAAAAAGTGCCGTTTGGAGTGTTATCAACAACCGGACCCAGGTTTTATCAATAAGTACCCCCGTAAATTGGGATGACACTACGGACGATAGCCTGGTCTCAGCCTGCGACCAATCGCTTTCTGATGCCGCTGCCCGTTTGGATGCCGCCGGAAAAATCCAGCCGGAAAAAGTCATTTTAGGGCTGCCTTCGGATTGGCTTGCCCAGGAAAAAATTGCTCCCGTCAGGCTCAAATCTCTTAAATATCTGTCTCACAAGCTCTCTTTGAAAGCGGTTGGTTTCGTTGTCACTCCAGAAGCTATGGTTCGTTTCCAGCAGCATACCGAGGGTGTACCTCTGACCGCTATCATGTTGGGTATCTGGACCTCCTTGCTGGAGATGACGCTTGTCCGGCTGGGAAAAACTGACCGAATTCATCTGATAAAGAGAAGTTCTGCCATTGTCTCTGACGTAGTCGAAGGCCTTTCACGCTACAGTCATGTGGACATGCTGCCTTCCCGGATCCTGCTTTACGATTCCGGCTTGGACTTGGAGGAAATTCGTCAACAATTATTGGCTCACCCCTGGAAAGCTCCCCAGACGCGGTTGCCCTTTCTTCACTTTCCAAAAATTGAAATTCTGTCTTCGGATTTTTCCATCCGGGCTATAGCTCTGGCCGGAGGAACAGAAGTGGCTCAGGCCATTGGTTTAATGTCTCCCGTGCCGGACATTCTTCCTGAAATCGAACCGCAGGAAATTGTTCAGCCGGAAGCCGGCATCGATCTGGGTTTTGTGGCAGAACAGGATGTAGCCCAATTCTCCCCTCCCCCGGTCATCGAACCGGTCGCGCCGCCGATCTCTCCTGCCCTGAAAAAACTCGCTGTTCGCCGCTTCCCCAAAATTTCCCTGCGTGCAATTGCTTTTCCTGGACTGCGATTGCCCCGATTTTCGGTAGGGGGTAAGCCGCTTCTTATATTCCTGATTGCCGTGTTATTACTTGCGGGTTTGTTTGGAGGATATTGGTACCTTCCCTCCTCCACCGTTACTCTTACTGTGGATAAGCGGATTCTCGAGCATCAGTTTGAGCTAGTGGCCGACACTGATGCAGGAGAGGCTGGTGGTGATACCGGTGTTTTCCCCGCGGTTTACTCAGAGACTTCTGTGAGCGATCAGTCGTCTGTTCCCACGACCGGCTCAAAGCTGGTAGGGGATAAGGCCTCGGGTAGTGTATCGGTGATAAACGGGACTTCTGTCCCCCGGTCCTTTCCTTCTGGTACGGCGATAACTTCCCCGTCAGGCCTTAAGTTTATGTTTGATTCCGATATCCAAATAGCTTCGGCGTCCGGAACTGCCGATCCTAATTCTTATCAACCCGGTAAGGGCACTGTCAAAGTTACCGCAGCTCAAATCGGCACTGACAGCAACCTCTCAGCTGGTACTCAATTTAAAATAGGCACCTTTTCCACTCTGGATTTCGTGGCCAAAAACGAGGAAGCCTTTTCCGGCGGTTCCAGCCGCCAGGCACAAGTTGTATCCAAGGATGATATTTCCAAGCTCCGCCAGTCACTTTCCGCCTCACTCAGGGAGCGGGCGAGAGAAGATTTGGTCAGCCGTGCATCTGACGACGAAAATGTTATTCCGGAATCAATCTCTCTGGAGACTGAATCGGAAGATTTTAGTCATAAGCTCGATGCAGAAGCAGCCGAACTGAATCTGAAACTCGAAGTAAAAGCTACCGGCCTGGTCATTTCAAAATCAGAACTCAATTCCCTGGTAGCCGAGCAAATTCAAAGCAGGATTCCGGAAGGGTTTACTCAGTTGGGAGATATTTCATATACTTTCGATGTCAAAGAGGCCGGTAAGCAAAAAGTTGCGCTTACCGTCAATGTCTCCGCCCCTCTCCTGCCCCGCCTGGACAATTCACAAATCATTCGCGATCTTACCGGAAAATCTCCCGGACAGGCCAAAGATTATTTAGCCGGTCTGCCGGGGGTGCTTCAGGTGGAGTTTACTTTTTCCCCCCGGATGCCTTCCGGGCTTCTCACCCTGCCGCATGTCAGCAGTAAGATTAATTTGGTTGTCACTCCGGCCCCTTAAAAAGTCCTATTTGTCTTGAGATGAAAAAAATATTTCCCCTTTTTCTGCTCTCTTCTGGAATCCTGCTTCTTTTGAGCGTTGTCCTCCCGATTTCCGCGTCGTATCTCCTTTTTGCCCTCAACCCGACACCTGAATTGATAGATCCTACCGCCACTTCCGGCCGGCCGGCTGTTTTCGTAGTATCAGCTATCAGCTTTACCACAGTTGACTACACGCGGGCGGCAAACTGGTTTCCTTCACTTCCGCAAGCCGCTCCCCCACCCGAAAGTAAAACCCGTTTTTTCAATCTTTCCATTCCTGATTTGGAACTGGAAGATGTCCCTGTCGAAATCAACGGCCAGGATTTGACAAAAAATGCTATCCACTACCCCGGTACTTCTGTACCGGGAGAATATGGTAATACAGTTGTTTTCGGACATTCAGCCCTGCCCCAGTTGTATAAGAAGGGTTCGCCCTTGACCATATTCAACCCCTTGCTGAAAATCAAAGTAGGGAATGAAATTATAGTTAAATACGACGGGGTCACGTATCGTTATTTTGTCCGTGATACCCGGGAGGTCAAACCCTCTGCGATCCAGGTAATGGAACAGCGCTTCGATCGTCGTGAAATCACTCTCATTACTTGTACTCCGCTGGGGACCTACTGGCGCCGGTTTGTTGTCCGCGCGGAAATGGTAGACTAGATTTTTCCATGAACTATCTCGGCATCGACTATGGCCTGAAAAAAACCGGGCTGGCAATAGCTGATGGTCCCTTGGCCGAACCGCTTGCAATCGTTGATACGGATACCGTCCTCACATATCTCACCCATATCATCGAAAAACTCGGAATAGACGAACTGGTCATCGGCCAGCCGGAAGGTGAAATCGCGCCCCAAGTGCGTAAATTTGCGGATGAAAAACTTACCGCCCTGCGCCTGCCGGTGCATGTCGTGGACGAAACACTTTCCTCGGCTGATGCCAGGCGGGCACTCCTTCATACCACTCAGTCCAGAAGAAAGGCCGGGGAACACGCCGTTGCCGCCGCGCTTATACTTCAATCCTGGCTTGACTCGGATAGACGTAAACTGTAAAGTCTAGCTAACTAAAAAAATATGTTTAGAAACGTCATTGCTCCCGTACAAGCCTGGCTGCTTTCCCAGGGGCGTTGCGTCGGCTGTGGGACCGAACTGGAAACCGGTAAAAAAACAAAACACGAGAAAGGTGAGAAAATTACCTGTTCCAAATGCGGCCGGATATTTATCAAGGAATCTCCATCCGGTAAATACCGCCGGGCCCTCTTTGAAGAAGTGTGAGAAAACTTCTCCTTTTTGTTCTTATCACGTTAATTTCTGTTCTCGTTATTACCAGCGGGGCTTATTTTTGGTGGCGAGGTGCTCTGCAGCCGGTCTCAGGCCAAAAGTCTTCCGTCTCATTTGTCATAGCTTCCAATGAATCTGCCTCTTCTGTCACTGACCGTCTGCAGACAAGTGGCCTCATCCGTTCTTCAATGGCATCTAAAATATACCTAAAGGCCAGGGGATTGGAGTCCAGTCTTCGCCCCGGCGGATATCTCTTGTCACCTTCCGATTCCGCCTCTGTCATTCTTTCCGCTCTCATTTCCGGTCCGAAAGATATTTGGGTGACAATCCCCGAAGGATGGCGCCGGGAACAAATCGCCCTTCGCCTGTCTGAGTCCCTTTCTTCCGGCCCGGGAAATTTTTCTTACGAGGATTTTCTCGAGCGGACGGAACAGTTGGAAGGCCGGCTTTTCCCGGATACTTATCTTATTCCCCTTCATGCTGGGACAACCGATATTATCAAAATGATGACGGACAATTTTGATCTCAAAACAGGTTTGAAAATGCCGGCCGATATGGATATTTTGATTCTCGCCTCGCTTGTTGAACGGGAGGTGAAAAAAAATGAAGACCGGCCGGTAATTTCCGGGATTCTGTCAAACCGTTTGAGGGCCGGCTGGCCGCTTCAGGTGGATGCCTCGGTCCAATTTACCTCAGACAATATCCGCTGCAGCCTTTCGCCTCACGATTGTGTCTGGTGGCGCCCTGTAGAGTCTACCCGGCTCCCCTCGTTATTCAATACATATCTCCATCTCGGCTTGCCGCCCGCGCCGATTGCTAACCCTGGTTTGGCCTCAATTACTGCCGCCCGCAGTCCGGCTGTCACTCCATTCTGGTACTATCTCACCGGAAGTGACGGGCAAATGTATTATGGAAGGACATTGTCAGAGCACAATTCAAATATTGACAAATACCTTCGCCCCTGATATAAAAAGGATTAGTTCGAGTAGGCGGTTTAAATAAGCCGGCAGTTTTTTGCGCCCACAGCGCCTTTTTGTTTTTTCTAGAAATCTCCCGCCCTCACTCTAATCCGATGCCATCGCCCACACGCTTATACTGGGGTAAAAAATACTCCAACCTTCCCAAACTGCAACTCAACCGGGTTCAACTCGATTCCTGGCAGTGGTTTTTGCAGGTTGGCATACCCGACGCAATTTCAGAAATTACTCCCGTCGAAGATTTTACCGGCAAAAATTGGATCCTCGAATTTTCCCGCCACTCGGTGGAAAAGCCCTCTCTCACTCCTCAATACGCCCTGCAAAAAGGTCTCACTTATGCATCTGCCCTTCGGGTCGCGGCCAAATTGACCAATCGTCAGACTGGTAAAGAGACACAGGGAGAGGTCTTTTTGGGAGATATTCCCCAAATGACCGATCGCGGTACATTTATTATAAATGGAGTCGAAAGAGCGGTCATTAACCAGATTGTCCGTTCTCCCGGTGTATATTTCGGCGCCGAATTGGATGCCGCTTCCGGCCGCCTCCTGCACACCGCGGAATTGCGGCCTGTCCGCGGTACGTGGTTGGAATTTGAAATTTCCCGGGGGGATGTCATCTCAGTCCGCATCGACCGTCGCCGCAAGTTTGTAGTTACCACCCTCCTGCGGGCTGTGGGTTTGGCAGAAAATGACCAGATGCTGCAATTTTTTTCCGAAGCGGATGCCGACGCCGCGCATCATTATCTTGAGAGCACCTTGGCCAAGGACACCACCCGCACGACTGAAGAAGCCCTGGTGGAGATATACAAAAAAATGCGCCCCGGAGAACCAATTGTTTTAGAAAATGCCCAAAAGCTGATTTTTGATCTGTTCTTCAACCCCCGCCGCTATGATTTAGGCAAAGTCGGCCGTTATAAATTGAACAAGCGGCTCGATATGCAGACAGACGCCTCCGTTCTGACACGGGATGATTTAATCTACACCGTCCGCTATCTTATTGGTCTGCAAAACGGCCATGGTCGGATAGACGACATCGACCACTTGGGCAACCGCCGTGTCCGGCGTGTGGGAGAACTGGTTACTCAGACTGCTTTTAGAGACGGCCTTTTGCGTCTTGAAAGAGCTATCAAGGAAAAGATGAGCCTGGTTTCCACCGAAGATTTGGTTACACCCGGACAATTGGTCAACGCCAGGCCGGTTATCGCTTCAATAAATGAATTTTTCAGAAGCTCCCAACTGTCACAGATATTGGAACAGACAAATCCTCTGTCGGAAATAGACCACTTGCGCCGGTTAACTGTTATGGGCCGGGGTGGTATCACCAGGGAACGGGCATCTTTCAGCATCAGGGACGTCAACAGCAGTCAATACGGTCGTATCGACCCCGTTCGGTCTCCGGAAGGAGCCAATATCGGATTGGTTACTTATCTGTCTTTATATTCCCGCGTCAATGAATACGGTTTCCTGGAAGCGCCTTACCGTAAACTGATCAAGGAAAAATCCGGTGGTAAAACCAGGGTAAAAGTCAGCGACGAACTGATTTACCTTACCGCGGACGATGAAGAAACGTATCATGTCAGCCATAGCGACATTCACTTGGATGATAAAGGTTATATCGTTGAAAACTGGCTCCCGATCCGTTATCAGGGAAATTTTTCCGAAGGACCGGTGGAATCAGTTGATTTGATCGATTCAGTACCTCGCCAGGTAGTGGGCACATCGGCCTCACTCATTCCCTTCCTGGCCAACGACGCGGCAAACAGGGCCCTGATGGGTGCCAACATGCAGACTCAAGCGGTTCCGCTGCTTAAGGCAGAAAGCCCCGTTGTTGGTACCGGGATGGAAAAACAGGTGGCAGCTGCTATGGGTTGGTGTGTTTACGCTCGACATTCAGGCACGGTTACTTATGTAGACGGTAAAAAAGTAGTCATCAAGCTGGATAAAAAGCCGGAGCACGTTGAGCCGGATGAAAATATTACTGTCAAAGGGGATCTCGAAACCTACGCCCTGATTAAGTTCAAACGCACATCGCAAAGCTCAAGTTTTAACCAGCAGCCGGTAGTCACACTCGGTCGGAAAGTAGCGGCAGGGGATTTGATTATTGATGGTCCCTCGGCCGAAAATGGTGAACTAGCTCTCGGGCAAAACTTAGTTATTGCGTACGCTTCCTTCGAAGGACTTGGTTATGAAGACGCCATTGTCATTTCCGACCGTTTGGTTACAGACGATCTTCTTACCTCGATCCATATCGAAGAATACGAGGCAGATGTGGTGGATACCAAACTGGGCCCCGAAGAGCTGACCCGCGATATCCCCAATATCGGTGAAATGTATCTGGCCAATTTAGACTCGGAAGGCATAGTCACTGTGGGGTCTGAGGTGGGTCCTAATGATATCTTGGTAGGAAAGATTGCCCCCAAAGGGGAGACCGAACTTTCCGCCGAAGAAAGACTGCTGCGTGCGATTTTTGGAGAAAAAGCCCGTGATGTCAGAGATACGTCTCTGCGTATGCCTCACGGAGAACGGGGAATAGTCGTTGAGATTTCGGTGCTGGATCGGGATGCCGGAGACGAACTGCCGCCTGGTGTAAACAAGCGGGTTACTGTAAAAGTTGCCCAGATCCGCAAAATCAGCGTAGGAGACAAACTGGCCGGGAGGCATGGAAATAAAGGTGTTATCAGCCGTATTGTACCTGTGGCCGATATGCCTTATCTGCCGGACGGTACTCCTATTGATGTCATGATTTCACCCCTGTCTGTCTTGGCGCGTATGAATCTGGGTCAGTTGCTTGAAGCCCGTCTTGGTTGGGCGGAAAAAGTATTGGGCCGCAAAGTTGCTGTCCCCGTTTTCGAAAAAATTCCGGAAGAACAGATCGCTGCCGAAATGAAATCCGCAGGCTTGCCGGTAAGCGGCAAGATCACTCTCACTGATGGCCGCACCGGCCTTCCTTATGAAGAGCCTACCGTGGTTGGTATAGGCTATATTCTCAAGCTGCATCACATGGTGGAGGACAAGACTCACGCCCGCTCCACCGGACCTTATTCCTTGGTTACTCAGCAGCCTCTCGGCGGTAAAGCCCAGATGGGTGGACAACGCCTCGGGGAGATGGAAGTGTGGGCGTTGGAAGCTCATAAGGCAGCTCATACTCTCCAGGAAATGCTGACTATCAAATCGGACGATGTGATAGGCCGTGCAAAAGCCTTCGAAGCAATAGTTAAAGGCACAGAAATTCCTACCAGTTCTGTTCCCGAGTCGTTTAATGTGTTGGTTAAGGAACTTCAAAGCTTGGGGTTGCAGGTCAACCCCCTTGGTGTTAAGGTCAAACCCGCCGATGACGCTGCACTTGCCTCTGCTGCTGCTCCTATCACGGATGATGCGGCTGTCCTGGTTCCTACAGAAGAAACAATTATCAAAGAGGATTTATCTGAGAGTGAAGTTTAATTTTGAATAATTATGGCCAAAACAGACAACCATCAGGATAATTTTAAAAATATTTTCGACTTTTCTGCCCTGCAGATCAAACTGGCTTCACCGGATATAATCAAGTCCTGGTCTTACGGTGAAGTCACCAAGCCGGAAACCATCAACTACCGTACGCTTCGTCCCGAAAAGGACGGACTCTTTGATGAACGCATATTTGGTCCCGTAAAAGACTGGGAATGTTACTGCGGTAAATACAAAAGGATTCGTTACAAAGGCATTGTTTGTGATAAATGCGGTGTGGAAGTTACCCATTCCCGGGTTAGGCGTGAACGCATGGGGCATATAACCTTGGCCACTCCGATTTCTCATGTCTGGTTCTTTAAAGGTGCCCCTTCCCGCTTGTCTTTGCTTTTGGATGTTTCTCCCAAAGCTCTCGAATCGGTTATATATTTTGCCCAGTACATGGTAACGTCAGTTGACGCTCCCGGACAGACCAAGACTCTGGAACGCCTACGCAAGGAAGCGGTTCAGAAAAAAGAAGCCCTTAAAAACGACTTTTCCGCCCGCCGGTCCGTGATAGAAAAGGAATCGGAACAGGAAAAATCAGCTCTGGAGAAACAAAACCTGAGTGAAGATTCCCGGGCATTGGCTCTCGATCAGTTAAATCTCAAGACCAAACAGCAGCTGCAGGCACTTGTCGACCAGGAAAATACCGAAACTGAAAAAACAGCCAGTCTATACCAAAAACTCCTTGATATCGCTGAAAATATTCACCCAGCCGCCATTCTGACAGAGGAGGAATACGCCAAATTGTCAGAGTATGACGCTCTGGACTTTGCCTCCGTCGGCATGGGTGCGGAAGCCATCTTAAATGTCATCAAAGAGTTGGATTTGGGCCAGCTTTGCAGTGATCTGCGTCAGGAAGTATCTACTTCCACCGGTCAGCGGCATATCAAAGCTACTAAGCGCCTGAGGGTGGCGGACGGTCTGCGTCGTTCAAATATAGATCCCGTATGGATGATCCTGAAAATCCTGCCTGTAATTCCTCCGGATCTGCGGCCGATGGTTCAGCTTTCAGGGGGCCGTTTTGCGACTTCGGATCTGAATGACTTGTACCGCCGGGTGATTAACCGCAACAATCGGTTAAAGCACCTGATAGACTTAGGAGCCCCTGAAATTATCCTCAGGAACGAAAAGCGCATGCTGCAGGAGGCGGTGGATGCTCTTATCGACTCCTCCCAGCGAGGGACCAGAACCTCGCGTCTCCCGGCTCAGGCCCACTCAAAATCGCTGTCGGACATTTTGCGGGGTAAACAAGGCCGGTTCCGCCAAAATTTGTTAGGCAAGCGCGTCGATTACTCAGGGCGGTCGGTAATTGTTGTGGGTCCCGAACTCAAAATCAATCAATGCGGTCTTCCCAAAGACATGGCCCTGGAAATGTTTAAGCCATTCGTTCTCCGTCAGATGATCGTCGGAGGTCTGGCTCCCAACGTCAAATCAGCCAAAAATCTGCTTGAATCTAGACCGCCGGAAGTTTTCGATATTCTGGAAGACATTACCAAAAACCACCCTATTCTTTTAAATCGTGCGCCTACTTTGCATAAATTGTCTATCCAGGCGTTTTATCCCTTGCTGATTGAAGGCTCGGCCATCAAGATCCATCCCTGTATCTGCGCCGGCTTCAATGCCGACTTTGATGGAGACCAGATGGCGGTGCACGTACCCCTGAGCCAGGAATCCATGGCCGAAGTCAGGGAGTTAATGATGCCGGAAACAAACCTCAGGAAACCCGCGGACGGAACTCCGATTTCCATCCCGGCGACCAAGGAAATGGCTTTGGGGAATTACTATCTGACCTCAATTGATCCGCGGTTGGAAGCCTACCCCTCTATATTCGCTTCCGGTGAAGAAGCTATTCTCGCGTACCACCTCGAACAGCTTAAACTGCGCCAGATCATAAAAGTCCGTCTCGAAGGCCAAATTATCGAATCCTCGGTCGGCCGCCTGCTGTTTAACGAAATTCTGCCTGTGGAGCTTCGTTTTATTAATGAGCCGATCCGCCGCTCAACCGTGGTCAGTCTCTTCAATAAAGCCTTCAAGCTTTACGACACGGATGTGATAGTGAAACTAATAGACGACATCAAATCCCTCGGGTTTTGGGCAGGTACCCTTTCTGGCTTGTCAGTCAGCATCACCGACAGTATCATCTCCCCCGAAAAAGATGAAATCATTGCTGGTGCCAATCAGCGCGTTGCCGAGCATGAAGCCAATTATTCGATGGGACTTATCACCCTCGAGGAAAAAAAGCGGTTGGCCCAGGAAGTCTGGCTGGAAACTACCGAAACCCTGGCGGACGCCACCTGGAAATTGTTTGATGCCACCAATCCTATTCGGTTGATCATAGACGCCCAGGTCGGAAAAGCCTCCCGTGAACAGGTTCGTCAATTGTCCGCCATGCGGGGGTTGGTAGTCGATCCTCTTGGGCGGATTGTAGACTTGCCCCTAAAAAGCAACTACCGTCAGGGATTTTCCACTTTTGAATACGTTTCCGCCGCCCGCGGGGAGCGCAAAGGGCTTTCCGATACTGCTATCCGTACTGCCGATGCCGGTTATCTGACCCGCCGTCTTGTAGATGTAGCCCACGACGCTATTGTACGTCAAGTTGATTGCGGTACTACCTCCGGCCTGATAATTTCCAAGGCAGGCCGCAGAGCAAAAGCCTTCTCCGCCCGGATCTTTGGCAGAGTGACTGCCTCTGCGATTAACCTCCCCAAGTCTCATTCCGTACTCTTTCCTGCCGGCACTCTACTGGACGAAGAAAAAGTAAATAAAATAATCGAATCGGGTGTGGAAGAAATTACCCTCCGTTCGCCTCTTACCTGTAATGCCAGGTACGGTATTTGCGCCATTTGTTATGGCTGGAATCTTAGTACCATGTCTATGGCTGTGGTTGGAGATCCGGTAGGCGTCATTGCCGCCCAAAGCATTGGTGAACCCGGTACACAGATGACCTTGCATGGTAAACGCGGAGGTTTATCAGTAGGCAGCATCGATGTTACCCAGGGATTGCCTCGGGTGGAAGAATTGTTTGAGGCTCGTACCCCCAAACTCGTCTCTCCGCTCGCAGAAATCTCCGGAAAAGTCGAAGTTGTCGAGACCGACGAAGGTTACAAAGTCAGGATCAGAAACACGACTGTCAAACCGGTAGAAGAGCGTGAATACATAATCCCTCTGACCGCTGAGTTGAAAGTCTCAGACGGCGGTCTGGTGACTGCCGGCACTCAGCTGGCCACAGGGTCTCTGGACATCAAGGAAGTATTAGAAGTCCGGGGATTGCGGGGAGCCCAGGAATATCTCATCGAGGAAATCCAGCTTGTTTACGAGTCCCAGGGTGTTCCTATTCACGATAAGCACTTTGAGGTTATCGTCCGAAGAATGAGCGACCGGGTTCGTATTCTCTCCCAGGGTGATACCACTCTTCTGCCGGGAGACATAATTGACCGCAGCGCTTTCGAATCCGAAAACTCCAAAGTCCTGGCAGCGGGTGGTGAACCGGCCTCCGCCCAGGTAGTAGTTTTGGGCATTACCCGGGCGGCTCTCAAGACCGGTTCCTGGCTGTCAGCCGCTTCCTTTATCGAAACCACTTCCCAGTTGGCGGACGCCGCCGTTGAAGGCCGCATAGATCCGCTTCTGGGTCTTAAGGAAAACGTGATCATCGGCCGCCTTATACCCACAAGTCCCGACCGTGCCGAAATCAATCTATGATTTGAGGCTAATTTCTGGTAAAATTACTCGTTTGAACTTATGCCCACATTAAACCAGCTGATCCGTAAAAAACGCAAAATCAAAGAAAAAAAGGTGAGGGCCACAGCCATGCGCCGGTCATTTAATGCCAAAGACAGGAACTTTGTGTCAAACAATAATCCCTTCAAGCGGGGAGTGGTTACTCTGGTCCGCACCATGACACCCCGGAAACCAAATTCAGCACTGCGTAAAGTTGCCCGCGTCCGCCTGTCAAATAAAACGGAAGTTACCGCCTATATTCCGGGAATCGGCCACAACATTGCGGAGCACGCAATCGTTCTGGTCCGTGGTGGTCGGGTCAAAGATCTCCCCGGTGTCAAATATCATATTGTCCGTGGCAAATATGACGCGTCCGGGGTGGAAAGCCGCCGTCAGGGGCGGTCCCGTTATGGTCGTAAAGTTACTTCAGGTCCTTCCACTGCCGCAGCCTCCTAAACTCTATGCGTTCCAAACCCGCTCCCATACGTGCGCTTGACCCGGATCCTGTATACGGCCATTTACTGGTAACCAAGCTGATCAACCGTTTAATGCGTCACGGTAAAAAGTCTGTAGCTAGAAAGCAGGTTTACCGCGCACTCGAGCTGTTAAAGACCAAGACCGGCCAGGAACCCTTACAGGCGTTTTTGACCGCGTTGGACAATATTAGTCCCCAGATGGAAGTCAGGGCCAGAAGGATAGGTGGAGCGGCTTATCAGGTGCCTTCACCGGTCAGGGGACCGCGCAAGGATTCCCTGGCAATCCGATGGCTGATCGCCGCGGCAGACGCCCGTTCGAATTCCGAATTCCATTCCATGGGTGAAAAACTAGCCGCGGAATTAACGGAAGCCCTCAACAACTCCGGCGGAGCAATCAAGAAAAAGTTAGATACCCACCGTATGGCTGAAGCCAACAAGGCCTTCGCCCATTTCAGGTGGTAATAATACTAAGATATATAGGCATTTTATTTCTAACATAATTAAAAAATAAAATTTTCAAATTAAAAATATAAAAAATATGTCTCGTTATATCGGTCCCAAAAACAAACTCTCCCGCCGCGAAGGCATGGACCTTTTTGGTAAGGGAAACAAGCTTCGTCGGGCAACCGTCCCACCCGGTCAGCACGGGCCCAAGGGTTCCCGCCGCCCCTCCGATTATGGCGTGCGATTGCGCGAAAAGCAGAAAACTCGCCGAATTTATGGTACAATTGAAAAGCAGTTTCGCGGGTACTTTGAAAAAGCCAAAAAGGTTCCGGGCAAGACTGGAGAAGTCCTTCTTCAGCTACTTGAAACCCGGTTGGATAATGTGGTCTACCGCTTGGGGTTTACCCCGACGCGGTTTATGGCCCGGCAGTTGGTCTCACACGGCCATATCCTGGTAGACGGGAAAAAACTCGACATTCCCTCATACCAGGTAAAAGTCGGTCAGTTGATTGCTTTATCCGAAAAGGCTCTTTCTATCCCGCAGGTTAAATTGCGCTTGGAAAATCCCGAAATCCTTCCTCCTGCCTGGCTTTCGCGGCAAGCTCATGTGGGCAAGGTTTCGACACTTCCCAATAGGGAAGCAATAGATACACCCATAAACGAACAGTTAATTGTAGAATTTTATTCCCGATAAAAAAATTCGCTAATAAATCATGGTCCAACCTCAATTTACTATTTCTACCGAAAAAACAGATTCGCCAAATTTCGGCCGGTTTGTCATTGAACCACTGCCTCAGGGTTATGGGACGACTCTGGGTAATGCCCTGCGGCGGGTTCTTTATACTTCAATTCCGGGTGCAGCCATTACCAGTGTGTATATTCCCGGTGTAAATCATCAGTTCACCACGATCGATGGGGCGCGCGAAGATGTAGTCCAAATGGTTCTGGCTTTAAAACAGCTTCGGCCGGCATACGCCGGTGACAAGCCGGCCAAAATCACCCTCTCGGTTAAAGGCCCTGGGGTCATTACCGCCGGCCAGTTTGAAACCCCTCCGGATGTGAAAATCTCAAATCCGGAACTGGTTATTGCCAATTTGACTGATAAAAACACCAAACTGGAAATGGAGGCTACGGTTGAATCGGGCTTTGGGTACTCACCGGCCGAGGAACGAAAAAGTAGTACTCTCGGAGTCATCCCCACAGACGCCAGTTTTACTCCCGTCATCAGGGTCAATTATGAAATCCAGGATACCCGGGTAGGCCGCGTTACCAACTTTGACAAATTAATTATGGAAATTCTTACCGACGGCACCATTACTCCTCAGTCTGCATTGACCTCCGCCTCCCAAACTCTGGTAGATTACTTCTCCGCCGTTGTTACACCCCAGTCTCCCTCAAACGCCGCAGGATTGCCTTCCGCTTTTCATCAGGCTGCCGGCAGTAACATTGCCATCGAAGAATTGGATTTGCCCACCCGTATTGCCAACGCATTGCAAAAAGCCGGCTTCGAATCGGTAGCGGATCTGTTGTCTGTTCCCCGTACCGACCTGGCAAAGGTTAAAAATCTGGGCGGTAAATCTGTCAAAATTATTGAAGCTGCCCTGTCGGAGCGTGGGTTTGAACTCTCATGAAAAAACATGTCAGGAATATTTGGAAAGAAACTTAATCGGGACACCGGACAACGCCAGGCCCTGCTCAAAGGACTGGCAGGTGCCCTTATCCGGTCTGAAAGTATCGAGACAACTGAAGCCAAAGCTAAAGCAGCAGTAGGACTCATAGAAAAACTTATTACCCAGGCCAAGCGTGCCCGTCTCAACGACATCCGCCAGATAGAGGCTGTAATTTTGGACAGGTCTCTCGTGGAAAAGCTGGTCCATCAGATTGCCCCCAGGTTTCAGGACCGGCCCGGTGGCTACCTGAGGCTGATTAAGCTGGGTAACCGTGCCGGTGATAACGCTCCCATGGTCAGGATGGAACTAGTGGAAAGGCCTGAGGCACCACTAGCCGAAACGACCGCTCCCAAGAAATCTTCACCCAAAAAGGTTGTCTCCAAATCTGCCGCCCCCAAACGCTCTCCGCAGCCGGTAATAAAGTCAAAATAATTTAACATGGAATTCATGAAAACATATTCGCCCAAAGTTAGTACTATTGCCCGAAAGTGGCACCTTTTTGATGCCAGGAATCAGGTTTTAGGCCGCCTGTCAACCCAAATTGCCAAAATACTCATGGGTAAAGACCGGACTGATTTTTCCCGCCATTTGGATATGGGTGACCATGTAGTAATCATCAATGCCGCCGAAATAGTCGTCACGGGCAGGAAGGAAAAACAAAAGTTATATCACCGTCATTCCGGCTACCCGGGAGGTATGGTGGTTACCACTTTGTCTCAGGTACGATCGGCCCATCCCGAGAGGATTCTCATCCACGCTATAACCGGTATGTTGCCGGACAACAAACTAAAAGCTAAAATGCTCACACACCTGCACGTATTCGCAGGTTCAGATCACCCGTATGGCAAACAATTTAAAAATCCCAATTCCTGAATAAATGTCAGAATCTAAACCCAAAATAATTTCCAAAGGGATCGGCAGGCGCAAATCCGCGATCGCTTCTGTTCGCTTGGTTTCCGGGGATGGCAGACTCCTGGTAAACGATAAGCCTGCAACCGAGTACTTCCCCGGCCTGCTAGCCCAGGGTAAGTACGAAAAACCTTTTTCTGTTCTTTCCCTTAAAAAATATTCTGCTACTGTCAAGGTCCACGGCGGTGGACCTGCCGGCCAGCTGGACGCTGTTGTGTTGGGACTTTCCCGGGCGCTTTCCGAAATCAAACCGGATTTTAAGACAGCCCTTCGCCAGGCCGGTCTTCTCACTCGTGACCCCCGCGAACGCCAGCGTCGCATGGTCGGCATGGGCGGCAAATCTCGGCGGAAAAAACAATCCCCCAAGCGCTGAAGATCTTCTTTTAGTAGAAAATTTATTAGGTTAAGATTTTGAACCCCCGGTTCAACTATGCTAATCTATACTTTATGATAGACGACTCCCGCTGATAGTGACCATAAAGGTGAATTCAAAATAGGCAGCTCTTCAAATAGGCAGTGTCATCGAAGAAGGTTACAATGTATATTGCAATATTCCAATATGCATATACAATTTAATCGTATATGGGTGCCAGCACGGAATCCGGTCGTTCTTATACTTCGTATTCCAATTCCAGGTCGCCTTCGCCCGAAGAGTATGCGGAAATGTTAAGGTCAGTATCTGAACAAAAAACAAAAGAGAACAAAAGGGACAGGATTATTGTTGCAGTAGGAATAATTGCGGGCATGATTGTTTCTCAGTTGGCAAAATACATTTTCAAATCAGAGGTTGGTCGAAGCTAGTCCTCTAAATTATCCTAAGTACCAGTACCAGTCCTACCGAAATAGCCAGAGCCGCTGTTGTGGTGTAAATCCACCTAAATTTCTTAGATACCACAAAGTGGCTCACGGTCAAAAATACTCCCCCGATCCCGCCCCCCAGCACCACCAGGATCAAAAGACCCACCCCCCATAATTGCTCTGTCATTGTGGTAATAACCACGTCAATCAGATAATCAGTACCCATTGTGGCATATATCAGGGTCGACAGCCAGAAAATTGCCGAAGGGAAAAGCAAAATAATACTGGCCATCCACCACCGGGAAAGCTGCCATTCCATCTGCAGGATTTCCTTGACTTCGTAATCTTTATGTTTATAGGTTATTCTCATTTATTCAGAATTTTTTTAATACCGACCAGAAACCCAGAACCAAAATCAACCCCGCCGTTATTATAGCTCCGGCGGCACACCGGTTCTTGGTCGTCAGATATACCATGCCGTTGACGGGTATGGCCGCCGCCGGCAATCCTACTACCATGGCATTTATGACAACGTTCCCCGCAGGACTCGACCCGATCCGGTAAAACACCGCATCAAACCAGTAATCCGTCCCTAAGGACCACAGCATTATAACCGAAAACCAGAAACCCAGAGCCGGCAACAGCAGGAATAAATTCAATAAGTACCACCTCATGGGCAGGCGATTTGTACGCATCCAGTCGGGGAGCCGGGAATTGCACCCGATCCTCACGCACCCCATGCGCGAATTCTACTGTCAAACTCCTCCCCGTGTATCAGAGATTGAGTTTGACAGTCAGCGCTAGCGTTCATCAAACTCCTCCCCGACACCCTCGATTTTACCTCATTTTCAGCATATCCCCAAGGTCGTTAGTGCTAAAATCACATAGTGATCGCCACTTTCAACGAAACCCTATCCACGCTTCAGAATAAAAATGCCGGTTCCCGCATTATGTCTCTCCCGTTGCGTCATGTTCTCTGGTACTGGGCTAAGTACGTCCTGCTTTTTGCATTTATTCCGATTATTCTTCTGATTTACTCGCTTACTTATTATTTGCCTCAACTCCCCCGCGCGATCGACGAAAACTTTCCTAATGCGGTGATTGCATTCAAAGACAATACTCTTTCCGTCAATCCGCCACAACAATATACCTGGGGTAATCCGGAGTTTTCTTTGAGTCTTGATACCCGGGATATTCCCCAAGATTTTTCGGGTACTACCACAGGCATCCTGCTTCTACCCCGGGGAATCGTTATCAAAAGCCCTCACGGAGAAACCCGGACCTTTCCCTACCCTATTCTTCCGGATTTTTCTTTAACTAAAGATGGACTAAAATCCTTTATCTCAACCAATCAATTCATGATTTGGACGGTGCTGGTGGCGGGTTTGTTGTTTTTGGGTCTGATTGGCGCTTTGGTTTATGTAATTTTCAAACTTGGCTCTATGATTCTTTGGGCATTAGGTTTTGTTATCGCCGGTAAGGTATTACATCGCCCTCTGACACTCCCTGGAGCTTTCAATCTGGTGATTTATTCATCAATATTGCCATTGCTCCTGACGGCCGTAATGGCTGTTGCTCCTGGAGATTTTCTGTATTACTTAAGTCTTGGACTTTTTCTGTATTTTGCCGCTACCTGGTTTTGGTATTTGCCCTCTTCTGCAACAAAATAACCTCTTGCATTTTTTCTCCCGGATTGTATATTGAGGATGGCTATGGCTACTGATCAAAAACTACAGGCAATAAAAATTGCCATGGAGCAAATAGAAAAACAGTTCGGTAAAGGGTCTATTATGAAAATGGGGGAAAAAAATGAGAAATATACCACTGATGTTATCCCGACCGGCTCAATTGCTTTGGATCTGGCTCTGGGTATCGGAGGTTTCCCCCGCGGCCGGGTAACCGAAATATACGGCCCCGAAGCTTCCGGAAAGACCACAATCGCTCTCCATTGTATCGCCGAAGCCCAAAAGGCAGGTGGGACCGCCGCATTTGTGGATGCGGAGCACGCCTTAGACCCTATCAGGGCGGAAAGCATTGGCGTGGATTTGGATAATCTTTACATTTCCCAGCCGGACAGTGGTGAGCAGGCTTTGGAAATAGTAGAGACGCTGATCCGCTCCGGTGCTATTGATGTGATTGTGATAGATTCCGTGGCCGCGCTCGTTCCTCGGGCTGAGCTGGAAGGGGAGATGGGAGATGCTGTTATGGGTGTTCAGGCCAGACTCATGTCACAGGCTTTGAGAAAAATTACCGGTGCAATTTCCAAAAGCCGCTCCGTCGTTATTTTTACCAACCAATTGCGCATGAAAATCGGTGTCATGTTCGGCAACCCGGAAACAACTAGTGGTGGTATGGCCCTCAAGTTTTACTCTTCCGTTAGAATTGACGCCCGCAAAATTGAGACTCTCAAAGACGGGGACCAAGTTATCGGTTCCCGCCACCGCGCCCGGATTGTCAAAAACAAATTGGCTCCGCCTTTCCGGGTAGCAGAATTCGATATTTTAAACGTCGGCGGTATTTCCAAAGTTGGCGGTTTAATTGATGTCGGGTTGGAATTGGGTATACTACACAAAAAAGGTGCCTTCATTTACTTTGGAGAGCAGATTTTGGGCCAGGGCCGTGAAGCCGCTCGGACTTTTTTGACGGAAAATCCCAAGGTGGCCAAACATATCGAAGACGAAATCAGAAAATCAGTTAAGGACAGCAAGAAGCCCCTCCCCAAACAAGTTGGCGAGGCGGTAGCGGAATAATAGTAAAATATTAACGTGGATCAAAAAGATATAGTCGGACCTGATTTTGAAAATAAAAAGATTATCCGTAGGGGGATTGTTCCCGTCTTTCTTACTCCTCACAACACCTATCTTTTACTTATTAAAAGCTCCTCCCGCGACGAGTTTGAAATTCCAGGGGGGGAAGCGAAAGTTGGATCGGGAGATACTCTCAGAGAACTTCAGGAAGAAACAGGGCTGCCATCCAGTATTTTCCATGCCACTCTATTAAATTTGCATCGCATACATAAATTCCCAATTATCGTTTCAGGAGGCAGTCATAAAAAATTAAATATTCAAAATATATTTTATCAAGCGATAACTAAAGTCAAACAACTCCCGGAAATAATTTTATCTAAGGAACATAAAGACTACCTCTTTATAAAGCTTAATCAAACTGATGAACGGGATTATTGGTGGAATCTTAGACTGCAATGTATATCTGAAAAACTTCTAGTTACCAATACTGATGCACAGAATCATACAGCGGAATTTCGTAATATCGAATCAGAGATCCAAACAAATACTCAGAGAATTCCAATTTCTCAAATTACTTCCCAAGCTTTACAATACTGGGCCTCTATCGACAGTTATATGCTCAATGAATAATCTCGGATTTGATGAACTGCTCGGTTTGGTTATTAAATACTTAAGTTATCGTCCGCGTAGTAAAAAAGAAATAGAAAATTATCTTAGCCGCAAAACCTCCGACCAGACCCTGGTTGATCGAGTTATCAGCAAATTAGAGTCCGTCAAACTATTAGACGATGCCGCTTTTGCCAAATGGCTGGTGGAATCCCGCTCCCGCTCCCGCCCCCGCGGTGCCCGCCTTCTCAAACAGGAACTAAAGTCAAAAGGTATAACTGTTGACGATGAACAAATAAAGGTCGACGAAGTAGAATTGGCTGCACAGGCTTTGCAAAAGAAACTCAGGCTTTGGCAAAACCTGCCTTTCAGGGAATTCCGGGTCAAGGCCGGCAGATTCCTGGCTTACCGGGGCTTTTCCTGGTCTGCCATTGAGACAGTCGTTAAAAAAGAGTATAATAATATTAATGTTAAATAAGTTAAACAGCTCATTTACTCATGCCGTTTTATTCCCCTCCATCGGGTCATAAAGGTCCGTCCCCTTCAAATCAGCCTTCTCCCGGATTGGAAAAAGTCGAAAAGCTTTTGGACGAGGTCACCGGGAGGCTGGATCAATTGGAAAAACAGAAGGAAAAACTCAACGAGCTTCGCGATCAGTACCTGGAAAAACTGGAGAAGGCCTCAGGTCTTTCCCGTCAGGAAGCTCGGGAAATTATTCTGGAGGAAGCCCAAAAGTACTATTCAGCCGATCTGGCTAAAATTATCGAGCAGACTCATCAGGACTATCAGGCCAGGGGTGACGAGTTAGCCCGGGAAATAATCATTTCTTCAATGCTCCACGGAGCGACAGACTATACCGCCGAATATACTGTTTCCACGGTCACCTTGCCCAACGAAGGGGTCAAAGGTAGTATTATTGGTAAAGAAGGCCGCAATATTGCTGCCTTCGAAAAGGCCACCGGGGTGGAGATCGAGATTGAGGAAGGCAATACCTTGCGGCTTTCATCATTCGATCCCATCCGACGGGAAATCGCCCGAAGAAGCTTGGAATTCCTCATCAAGGACAGCCGCATCACTCCTTCTCGTATTGAAGAAATAGTCTCTCAGACCCGAAAGTCTCTTGACAACATTTTGGTAGACGAAGGCCGTAAAATATGTGCCGCTTGCGGGGTCTATAATTTGCATCCGGATTTGGTAAAGACCATCGGTCGCTATCGTTTTCGTTTCTCATACGGCCAGAATTTAGGGATCCATACTATTGAAGAGACCAAAATAGGAGTTCAGATTGCTCACGAACTGAGCATGTCCGAGGACCAAATCCAGCTGGTCCGTCTTGGATGTCTCTTACATGATATCGGCAAAGTGGTTACTGATGAAGAAGGGACTCACGTCCAGCTCGGTGTCCAGCTGCTAAAAAAATTCGATCTGCCGGATTTGGCTGTCAATGCTGTGGCAGAACATCATGAAGATAAGCCATTTTCTTCAAACATCTCCCGCATTGTCTGGGTATCCGATGCTATTTCCGGTTCCCGTCCGGGTGCCCGTTACGAACCCCACGAGGCATACGTCAAGCGGTTGAAACAAATAGAAGAAATCGGCAGAGCGTTTCCCGAAGTTTCAGAGGTTTACGCTTTTCAGGCTGGCCGTGATGTCCGGGTCCTAGTCAAACCGGAAATGATTTCCGATTCAGAACTCACTCTTCTGGTTTCCAAAATCAAACAAAAATTGGAGAAAGAAGCCCAATATGTAGGCCAAATAAAAGTAACGGGAATCCGGGAAGTCCGCGCCACAGATATCACCAAAGCGAAATAAATCCCTTTGCTTCTTGACAAGTTTGGCTGGTTATAATAATTTGGCCTTAACAATGGGAATATTTATTGGAGAGGAGGTGATTAGCAAGTGACTAAACAGCAGATGTTTGAGATAGTGGCCCGAAAAGCGCATTTGACCAAAAAGGGTGCGCGGGAGGCGGTGGAAACATTTCTGGACGAAGTAAAAAAAGCTCTTGGAAAAGGTGAAAAAGTCGTCCTGTCCGGTTTTGGAACTTTCAAAGTTACTCAGGTTAAAGACAAACCGGTTATTATTCCGCGGACAAAAGAAAGAAAAATTGTCAAAGGCCATCGTGTTGCCCGCTTTACCCCGGGTAAGACTTTGAGAAAAGCCGTAAAATAACTTTTCTCGGGTTGTTATAGATATTTTTGATTTCGTTCCAAAAACGAGGTTCCCGCCTCGTTTTTTGTTTCGTTGCAGATTAAAATCTTTATATGCGTAAATACTGGTTTATTATGAAACTGGCCTGGCAAAGCTCCCTGGTATATCGGGGGGAAAGGATTGTCTGGTTGTTACTGGAAATCGCTCCCGCGGTGCTTATGATAAATCTTTGGCAGAGTCTGCTTCGCAGTGGGCGGATTGACCAATCACAGTTCAGTTTCTTGTCTGCTTATTACCTCGTCAATGTTTTTATTTCCCGCGTATCGGGTGTAAATCTGGAAGATAAGCTGATAGACGATATTAAAGACGGTAGGATAAGCAATTACCTGCTCAAACCTCTCTCCCTGCCTCTTTCGCTTTTTGCCCAGGAAAGTTCCTGGAGGATTACCGCTGCTTTATATCTGCTTCCTCTGATGCCCTTTTTTCTGCCGCTTATCGGTTCCTTTACCGGCCTGGGGGTTACTCACTGGCAGGGTATATTTTTTGGGCTTTTTATTTTGCTCTCGTTTCTCCAGAAATATTTCGTTGCCTGGATAATTGGTCTTACCGCATTTTGGATCGACGAATCCAAATCCCTGGTCCACGCCAGATGGATGGCGGAAGGTATCTTTGGCGGTATCTGGCTGCCTCTAACCTTTTTTCCTGTATGGTGGCAAAAAATAGCTTCCTTTAGCCCGTTTTATATTTGGTATTATTTCCCGGCCCGTTTGCTTTTGGACCCTTTTCCTATACCACAAATAATAAAAGGAATGACTGTCGCTATTATATGGACGCTTCTGCTATATCTGTTTGCCCGTTTTATCTGGAGCCGGGCAAAATTTCATTATTCCGCCGTTGGGGGTTAAATGATAAAATACTTTTCCCTTTTCAAAAAATTCCTGGCTGTTTCCTGGATGCTCGCAATGGAATACCGCTCCGACTTTTTCATCTATACAGCCATAGATATAGTTTGGACAATTTTAGATGTCGTATTTTTCTCGGTTCTGCTTTCCAATACACAGGTTATCGGTGACTGGAATTACGGCCAGGCGTTGGTCGCATTGGGTATTTTCCGTATTCTTTCCATATCTGTCTGGAGTTGGCTGTATTCGTCGTTCTCCCAACTTCCTCGGCTTATTTCCGAAGGCCGGCTGGATTTCTATTTGACCAAACCTGTTGATTCACAGTTTCTGATTTCGGTTTCTCGTTTTTCTTTCAGCGGCTTAGCCTCGTTTGTCTCCGGAACGTTTATTATTATTGCCGGGTTAAACCGGCTTGGTCAGCATCTTTCAGTCTGGCAATTGTTTGCTGTCATCTGGTTGGGATTAGTAGCAACGGTTCTCATCTATGCTGTTTACTTCTTTTCTCTTTTCCCGTCATTTTTTGCCGAGAGGATCAATAATATTCAACATGTTTTTTCCAATATTTATGATGCTACGAAATATCCTCCGCAAATTTATTCTCCCTTCTGGTCGCGGATTCTGACTTCTGTTTTTCCATTAGCCTTAATGATTTCAGTTCCCGCGGATTTTCTCTTTGGCCGGGCTTCCTGGCAGCTATTATTCTGGTTTCATTTATTGACTCTCGCTTTCTTGTTTGCGGGCCGCTATCTCTGGCTTGCGGGTCTGCGCCGCTACTCCTCCGCCTCCTCCTAAACCTCCTATGCAATTTCTACTTCTTTAAAAGGATACTCCTTTAACGAGTCTCCTTTTTAGCTGTCGGGCAGTATGGCGTAAAATTAACTTGTGCACAAAACCCTGGTTCTTATCCGCACCCATCTTTCCGACGCCCTTTCCTACCGGGGGGATATTTTTCTTTATACCATCGCCAATATAATCCAACCCTTGGTTCTGATAGCTATCTGGCTGGCCATCGGCGCTTCTGGGGGTAGTCTGCCTCTTCCGCAGGTGCAGCTGGTTCAATATTATCTGCTGGGTATGTTCATCCAGATATTTACCGGAGCCTGGGCTTCGCCTTTTCTTTCCCGCGATATCCGTCTGGGCGGGCTTTCCCCCTTTCTGGTCAAACCCTTGACCGTCCTGCAGTTCCAGATCGGCCAGAACTTGGCGGAAAAGCTGTTCAAGACTCTCTACACCCTCCCCGTTATAATCTTTCTTTTCCTGGTTTCCTCCACCACTTTTCCGGCCGCCGGTCCCCTGATTATTTTATTTTTCTTCGCTGCCATTCTGCTGGCCGGCATATTTTTGTTTTTTGCCGATTTGTGTATCGGACTGTCTGCCTTCTGGTTGGAGGATGCACTTTCGCTGCGGGAATTTTATGACTTCACCCGTTATTTGTTCTCCGGGCGTCTATTTCCTCTGGTCGCACTACCCCTGTGGCTCCGGTCGGCGGCTGTCATTCTGCCGTTCCGCTATACCCACTCTTTTCCTCTGGAAATTATTTTAAATCAGCTTACTCCCGTTCAGATGGCCATCGGCTTTGGCTATCAGCTCATTTGGGTCATCGCCGTTGTCCTTCTTTACCATCAGCTTTGGCACCGGGGTTTAAAAGTTTACTCTGCCTCCGGCGCCTGAAACCATGCGCAGGTATTTCAGACTTCTATATTTCTTGGCCAAAAATAATCTGGCCCGTGAATTCGAATTCCGCAGTTACCTGGTCATCAGGTGGCTGACGGATCTTATCTGGGTCGCCCTGCAGTTGATCTTGATCGTGGTCTTCTTCTCCTTCTCTCCCCAGATCCTGGGCTGGAACAGATACGAAATATTTATGTTTACCGGCCTGTTCCGCGTCATCAAAGGCGTTTTCGACACCTTTGCCAGAAGAAATATTCATTATCTGCCGGAAAATATCAATCGGGGAGATCTGGATTATGCTCTCACCCGCCCGGTCAACTCTCTGTTCCTCATGAGTTTCCGCTATCATGCCCTGGGTGAGACCTCCTCCGTCGTTTCCGGTTTTATTATCTTTATATGGGCTTTTTCCCAATTGGGATCCGGGATCGGTTTAATCCAAATCGTCTCCCTGCTGGTCCTGATCATTACCGGAGTCATTATCCTGTATTGTCTGGTATTGGGATTTGCCATTCTCTCCTTTTTCACCACCCGCCTTACCGCCTTGAGTTCTTACTATGAGGTCCTTTCAAACACTTTGCGCTTTCCCACCGATATTTATCACCGCTACCACCCGTTGTTGGATGTGATTTTGTTGCCTCTGGTATTTGCCGTCACCTTCCCCACAAAAATATTTCTCAACCGGCTCCCGGCTGCGTTTCTGTTTCTGCAAATACTTGCCGCCGCGATCACTCTATTTTTGGTTTACCGTTTCTGGCATTTCGCCCTCCGCCATTATTCCTCCGCCTCCTCCTGAAACGGTACAATCAACAGGTGAAGAAATACCTGGTCCTCTTTTCCCAGCAATTTTCGGAATTCTCTGCCTATCGCGCTCATCTACTGATAACTCTCGTGGAGGGTTTTATTACCCCCTTGTTTTTGATTGTTGCCCTTTCATTTGCCCGCCCTACTTCGGGCATTACTGCCGCCTCTCTTGTCCCCTATTTCCTGCTTATCGCCTTTATTTACCCTCTGATCCGCTCCCGTGTAGACGAACAGATAGACGAAATGACCCTATCTGGAGAAGTCAACAACTTTCTTGTCCGCCCTCTCTCCTTTTATAAGTTTATGCTAACCCGTGAGTTTTCATGGAAGCTGGTCACGCTGGCTGTCGTCTTCCCTTTCCTTTTGCTGGCATTGATGTACTTTTCCCCCTCCGGGGAAATCAGTCTCTCTCTGGTTTCAGTAGCTTATGCAGTAATCGCTTCATTTACAGCTTTTTTCCTTGCCTTTAACTTTAGTTATCTAATTGGCTTGACTGCTTTTTGGGTAGATGAATTTTGGGCGCTCCACAATATCAAACATGTCGTCTTCAATTTATTAAGCGGTGTTATCCTGCCGTATTCTTTTTTCCCGGACTGGTTCCAAAATACCCTTAAGTATTCGCCATTTTATTATATGACCAACTGGCCGGTGCGCATTCTCCAGGGGCAGGGGAGTGTCCAGCAGCTGATCCCTGCTCTAATTTGGACTGCCTTCTTGGGTGTTCTGGTTCAGTTGGTACAAAACGCAGCTATTAATAAATACTCCTTTACCGGAGGATGAATATGCTCAAGGATTTGAAAAAATATTCGCGCATTTTCCTGGCGTTTCAAACCGCCGGACTGGCTAAGGATTTGAGCTTGCGCTTTAATCTCCTGATTTCCCTTTCCGGGTCGCTCTGTTTTTTCTATCTGCACCTCATCACTTTCGCATTGGTAATCAACCGTTTTAATTTTCCCGGCTGGTCGCAAGGGGAAATCTGGGTTATGCTGTTTACCTTCCAGGTATTTACTTATTTGTGTTTTTACTTGTTTTGGCGCGGTTTGGTCCATACTCCCCGGGATATTAGAAGTGGCACTTTCGATGTTATTCTTTCCAAACCTGTCAATTCCCGCTTTCTATCATTGATTAGAAACGGCAGTGCCCATAACTGGATATCAGCCCTTTTGAGCATTATTTATTTGATTCTCTCCGTTAGCCGTTACCATCTTGATGTCACTCCTGTGGGCGTAATATTATTTGTTGTTTTCCTTTTATTCAGTCTCTGGTTGTTCCACTGTTTTTCTTCGCTGTTAATCACTCTCAATTTTAAATACGGCTTTCTCCCCGGTACTTCCGCCGCCGCTTTTGAGATCCAGGAAGTATTTAAATATCCCGCCGGCATCTTCTCCACCCGCTCTCTCTGGATCTGGTTGTTGGTAATTCCTTTTTCCCTACTTACCACTCTGCCAGCTTCTGCTCTCCTTCTCAAGCCTTTGTCTGCCAACCTGCTTATATTTTATGTGTTTATATTGGCTTTTTTTACTTTCGCCGCGGATCAAGCCTGGAACTCATCACTGCGTCATTATTCATCTGCCAGTTCATGAGTATTTAATGATAGAATTTAGTTATTCACTATGCCCGTTATCCAGGTCCAAAATCTCAAAAAATACTACAAGGTCCATCAGAAGGAACCAGGACTTTCCGGCTCCATTCGCTCTCTTTTCAGTCGCAAATATTATGATGCCAAGGCTGTAGATGGCGTATCTTTTGATATCGGCGAAGGTGAGCTGGTAGGCTTTATCGGCCCAAACGGCGCTGGCAAGACTACGACCCTCAAGGTCCTTTCGGGCCTCCTCTATCCCACATCAGGCACAGTATCTGTCTTGGGCTTCACTCCCTGGGACCGCAAGCCCGAGTTCCAAAAGCAGTTTTCTTTGGTCATGGGTCAGAAAAATCAGCTCTGGTGGGATTTACCCGCTATGGAGTCATTTATTCTCAACAAGGAAATCTACGAAGTACCTGACGCTCAATTCAAACAGACTTTGGATGAACTTGTTGAACTCTTGGAAGTAAAGGATTTTCTCAAAGTCCAGGTTAGGAAGCTTTCTCTGGGTCAGCGCATGAAAATGGAGCTCATCGCCGCTCTTATCCATTCCCCCAGGATTCTCTTTTTGGACGAGCCCACCATTGGCCTGGACGTGGTTATGCAGAAAAAAATGCGCGATTTTATCAAAGAGTACAACCAGCGCTTCAACTCTACTATAATTCTCACCTCCCATTACATGGACGATGTCAAGGAACTCTGCGAGCGGGTAATTATTATCGACAAGGGCAGACTTCTCTTCGACGGGGCCTTGGCCGAGATTATTAAAAAGTTTGCCAATCACAAACTCCTGACCGCCGTTTTCAGCGAAGAAGTTAATCGGGAAGATCTGGAAAAAATCGGCCAGGTCAAGGAATTCGATTACCCCCGTGCGGTAATATCCGTCAAGCGCACTGTGGCTTCCCAAGCTGCCGCTCAACTGCTGCAGAACTTTCCGGTGGCCGATCTCAATATCGAAGAACCGCAGATCGAGGACATCATTCGTGAAGTCTTTACGGGTAAAGACTTGGCGTAGAATAAGCTAATGCGCAAGTACCGGCTGATCTTCTCCCTTGCCTTTCAGAACGAGTTCATTTACCGCCTAAATTTCGTCCTCTGGCGCTTCAGAAATGTTCTGCGCGTCCTGCTCGCCTTCTTCCTTTGGAGTGTGGTCTTCACTGGCCGCGATACTGCCTTTGGCTATACCCGCCCCCAGATGCTGGGTTATGTCCTCTTCGTTCTCGTCATCCAGACGCTGGTCATGTCCGCCCCTTCAAACGACAATGTTGGGGGTGAGATTGCCAATGGGGACCTAAGCAACTACCTGCTCAAGCCCGTCAGCTACCTCAAGTTCTGGTTCACCCGGGATCTGGCCAGTAAACTCCTGAATATTCTCTTTTCCGTCGGGGAAATCGTCCTTCTCTGGCTGTTGCTGCGCCCGGAAATTTACCTCTCCTTCCACCCCGTTTCCCTGCTCTTGGGATTACTGTTATGGATTAGCGGCGTACTGATTTACTTCTTTCTCACCAAAATTGCCGTTTTTGCCGCTTTCTGGACACCGGAAAACACCTGGGGTTTTATGTTCGTAATTCTGGTTTTCATGGAAGTCCTCTCCGGCGCTATTTTTCCCCTGGACGTCCTGCCCGGTTGGGTGCAGTCCGCCCTGCAGTTCACCCCCTTTCCTTATCTGATTTATTACCCCATCGGCATTTTCGTGGACCGCTTCAGCCACGCCCATGCTTTGCGCCTTTTGGCCCAGTCTCTCATCTGGCTGGGTATAAGCATCTGGCTTTCTTTGCGTGTCTGGCGTGCCGGGCTCAAAAATTATTCCGCCACCGGCCGTTGATATGAAAATTCTCAAAATTATTTATCTCTACGCCTCCCCCGTCGTCTTCGTCATGTTTTTCCTCTCCAAGATTTTCCGCTTCGGCTTGTTTATCGTTTTTCTCTACTTTTTGGGCAGCAGCCTGGTTTCGGTGGGGGATTACTCTGTTTCCCAGTTGCTGCTGTTTTATCTGATTTTCAATCTGGTAGATACTGCCGCCCAGATGCTCTTCCGGGAAGTCTATCGTTTCCGCCCTCTGATCATCTCCGGCGGTTTCGATCTGGTCCTCACCAAGCCCTTCCCGACTCTCCTGAGGGTTCTGGTTGGAGGCCCTGATTTTATCGATCTGGGTATTTTGCTCGTCCTGTTGGCAGTCATTGCCTATACCCTGGCCGTGCATGTCCGTCCGGACCCGGTCAGCCTGCTTATTTTCATTCTCCTGCTTATTAACTCTCTCATTCTGGCCGCCGCTTTCCATATCTTTGTCCTTGGATTCGGCATT
>LCNU01000002.1 GCA_001001375.1 Candidatus Amesbacteria bacterium GW2011_GWC1_47_15
CCCACCGCCGCCCACACCTCATCATACTTCTTTGCCGTCTCCGTGGCCTTCCGGCTTTCTTCAATACTCCCGGCACAGCTGATCATCCCTGTCACACCCGCCTCCTTCGCCCTGGCCACCGCTTCCCCGATTTTTCCCTCAAACGCCGGATCCTCCAAATGGCAATGCGCATCTATCACCCTTTGATTTTACCTGCCCGTACCTTAACTAGCTATTGCTCTTTTGGTCATTTCAGCTGCCATTGTAGACGCCGCCAGATAAATAAGTTTTGCCTTGTCAGGCTCTTGTTTCCATTTGGGGTAATTACTTTTCCCATCAATGATGGTTTGTGCTTCGTTTTCAATTTGGGGAAACCTTTCTTTAATAAACTGTATTAGTTCAGCATTATCGTGGAATAAAGCCAAATGTTTACTTGCTTTTAATTCTTCGTTATTCATCACTAACTCCGTTGCGAAATATAATAGATTTTTTCCATGCGTTATAGATTCGCTGAAAATTAAATCACTGTCTCGTTTTATATGATATACCAAGGGAATTCGGTCCAATTGAATTTTGTGGGACATTATCTTCTGCATCGCACCTCTCTTTATTTCATCCGCAGATACGGCGAATTCCATGTTTGACAGCGTGTCCTCCCCCCAAATCAGTTTTCGGCTGTCTTTAAAACCCGAAAATACATATTCGGGGACAAAACTGTTTTTCTTTTTAAAATCTTCCGTGGTTGCTGCCCCGGAAACAACAGTGATATTTACGAAGCATTCATCTTTACCTCTTTCTATCGGATACGAAAATTTAAATGGTCGGAATTCAGGCCTTATAACAACTCCTTGGCGGAATTTTTCAATTGTGGAAGTCAAGATTTCACCTAACGTCCAAAGATCAATACCGGATACAAACCCCTTCCAAACTAATAACCAATTAATGTCAGGACGATTCAAAGATACTTTTCCGCTGGGGTAACTGCCTACAAGATAAATACTTTGCAGAGTATCCCCCAATTTGCTAATTAATTGATGGTTTATCCACTCTTCTACGTCCTGAACTACAGCCAATTCCATGCTGGGTATATGTTATCACAAGGATTTTATTTGATTCTCGGAAACAGGGGAGGCACGCTTTTTATCTCCGGGCCTTTGTATTGGGTAAGTATCTTTTCCGCCGTCTCTGGCAGAAAAGGCAACAGTGCAGTGCCGATTTTTCTTATTTCTTCCACCCAGGGCATAAGCGCATCTCCTAAAGCTGCTCCTTCCAAAGTCCATGGTTTCACCTCTTCGATCTGTTTGTCGGTTTCCGTAATCCATCTCCAAATTATTTTCATCGCCTCATCAAACCGGAATCCCTCTAATTGCCCCCCTATTTCACTGGCAAAGTCCGTTTGCCAGATCAGAATTGTATGCCTCTTCAAACTTATCATAGGAAAAATCGCTCCCGTCGTATGGATGAACTTTAGCCAGCAAAAAATACCTGACTGCATCCGTACCGTATTTATCGGCCATTGCAATTGGGTCTATGCTTGTACCCAAACTTTTGCTTATCTTCTGCCCGTTTACTGTCATAAACCCGTGTATGAATATTTGTTTTGTATTAGGCAGGCCCGCGGACATTAGCATAGCCTGCCAGATTGCCGACTGCTGCCGCAGGTTATCCAAGCCCGCTACTTGCAGCCCCGGCCAGAAGTCAGTGAATTTTTGTCTGTCTTCCGGCCATCCGAGAGTCGAAATATAATTAATTAGCGCGTCAAACCACACATACATTACCTGCTGCAGATCTCCCGGTACGTCTATTCCCCATGGCATTTTCGACTTTAGCCGGGAAATACTGAAGTCTTCCAATCCCGATTGTACAAAAGACTTTATTTCATTGAATTTTCCTTCAGGAATCACAAAATCCGGGTTTTTCTTATAAAAATCCAAAAGTGGCTGCTGGTATTTTGAGAATTTGAAAAAGTAATTCTCCTCTTCGATGATTTCTATTTCCAAATTGGGGTGGATCGGGCATTTCTCGTCAACCAGTTCTGAATTTGTTTTTTCCAGTTCGCATCCCACGCAGTATTTCACTCTGTAGTTTTTCTTATAAATATCTCCGTTTGCTTTGCACCTCTTCCAAAATTCAAATGCTGCCGATTTATGATGCATATCCGTAGTCCGGATAAAGTAGTTATAGCTTAGGTTTAATGCCTTTTTAAGATTATCAAATCTGGCTGCATATTCATCCGCATAGTCCTGTGGTTCTTTTCCCTGTTCCAACGCTTTCCGGTATATTTTCAGACCGTGCTCATCCGTTCCGAAATTAAATATTACCTCTTCCCCCATTTGTTGATGAAGTCTCGCCACTGCGTCCGCTTCCACGATTTCCATGGCAAATCCGATATGCGGATCAGCATTCACGTATGGCAGGGTGGTGGTGATATAAAACTTATTTTTACTCATCTCAGCATGGTTCCCACCGGAACCTGTTCCGGTATCTCAATTAACACTGCCCTTTCGTCTTCTTCCACTGCCGCCAGCATCATCCCCTGGCTGACTGCGTCTTTGATCTTCCTTTCTGCCAGGTTGGCAATGAAAATAAATTTTTTCCCCACCAGTTCGTCCGCCCCGTACCATTGCTTGATTCCTGCCAGAATAGTCCGCACGCCTGTTTCTTCCCCCAGGTCTACCTTCATTTCGACAAGCTTCTCGCTCCAACCAGGCACTGTTACCGCCGTTACCCGCCCCACCCTCAGGTCAAGTTTTTCAAAATCATTGAATTGGATTGTTGGTTTCATGTTTTAATTTTACTTTAAACCCCGCTAATAAAAAAACCGCCTTTCGGCGGTGTGTTAATAAAACCCGGACACCCCCGCCTACTTGGACGGACCCATGACCATCATCATGGAGATGCTTGATTTCATAATCGCAATTATACCAACAGCGGGGAATTTTTGCTATACTCCCGCCCATGATCGGCTATGTTCCTACTCCTGAAATTCTTGATAAATACGCCCGGGTTTTAGTTAACTTTGCCCTCAACTCCGGCAAAGGCGTAAAAAAGGGAGAAATCGTCCGCCTGATTGTCAGTGAATCCGCCAAACCGTTGTATGTGGCTCTCAGGAACCAGGTCCTTCGCTCCGGCGCTATCCCTATTACAGATTACGCTCCGGATGATGTTGCCCGGGAGTATTTTGAGCTGGCCTCGGAGGACCAGCTGAAGTTTTTCCCCGCCAAATACGTCCGCGGCTTAGTTGATCAGATAGACCATTCTATCGGCATTATCTCGGAAACCGACAAGCATGAACTCGAGGGTATCGACCCCAAAAAGATCATGCTAAGAAATATCGCCTTCAAACCGGCTAAAGAGTGGCGCGATGCCAAGGAAAATGCGGGAAAGTTTACCTGGACCCTGGCTCTGTATGGTACACCCGCCATGGCGACGGAGGCCAAAATGAGCCTGGAAAAGTATTGGGACCAAATTATCAAAGCCTGTTTTCTGGATAAAAACGACCCCATTGCCTCGTGGAAAAAGGTATATTTAGAAAACAGTCGTATTTTAAGAAAGCTGAACCGGTTAAAAATCGATAAATTGCATGTCCAAGGAGAAGGCGTGAATCTCTGGGTTAATATCGGGCCCGGACGCCGCTGGCTTGGCGGTTCCGGTAGAAACATCCCCAGCTTCGAAGTCTTTGTTTCGCCGGACTGGCGGGGGACCGAAGGTAACATTGAATTCAACCAGCCTCTTTACCGCTACGGTAGCCTGATTGAGGGCATAAAACTCAAGTTTGAGAAAGGCGTAGTGGTAAAAAGCTCTGCTTCTAAAAATTACCCCATCCTCAGGGAAATGCTGGCTGTCGAAAACGCGGATAAAATAGGTGAGTTCTCCCTTACAGACAAGCGTCTCTCCCGGATAGACAAATTTATGGCAGAAACCTTATTTGATGAAAATATTTCCGGTCCCTGGGGAAATACCCATATCGCCCTTGGTAGTGCTTATCACGATTCACTCGACGGTAATCCGGCTGAAATTTCCAAAGCCCAATGGAAAAAACTGGGTTTCAACGATTCTGTAATTCATACAGACATAATCTCCACCACCAGACGCACCGTTACCGCCTATTTGTCAGACAAATCGGAAAAAATCATCTATCGCGACGGTGAATTCACGCTCTGACCATCTCCTCTTTTTTTAAATAAATTTTTTATTTTCTCCTCCCACACACTTGCCCATTCATCAGCCGTGATCTTTTTGATCGCCTCTTTCCACCCCCCTTTTTTCAAATCCTGCTGGACAGACGCAATGGTAGCACTGCTGACCTTCAGGTTCTGTTTTATATTTTCGTAGCTTCTTGCCTTTGAAAGCCAATACCCCACACCCAATCGTTTTGCAATCGTAATTAATTCTGTTTTCGAAAACAGCCCGTCAAAAATTTTCTCTGCCTCCTCCGGTGTCTTAATGTCTGCAGTCAATTGGTACCACATTCTCAATATCTGCTTTTCCAGATTAGGATTAACTTGCTGTTTTGAAACCTGCATAAATATATAGTACTTTAATTGACTAAACTAATCAAGCCGAGTAGCACCAGCCCTAAACCGACATTCATAATATTTAACGAACCCAGTCTGTTTGCTGCCAGTCCGCCTGCTATACCCAGACATATAATGATAGCCCATTTTTTAGTTCGGGTAATCCAGGAAATCAGGATAAACAACCCGAGAATGAAAGAAAACAGCATCGCTCCTTCTGTTACTGGCTTGTTTGGCGGTAATTTCCATACGATTGCCCCTGCTATTATCACCAGTCCCGTCCCTACCGCCAGCCCCGCAAAAGGTCTCTTACTTTCCTTTCTCCGATATAATGATTTTGTGGACACGGTTTTAATTCTAACAGTAATCCTGGCCGGTTTTGCAGCCGTCCTTTATGCACTGCACCGCTGGACAGCCCCCCCTCCCCCGGACAATACCATTGCCGCATGGCTTTCCACCGTCCAGTCATCCCTCGATAACTCCGCTCGTCTCATGTCCGATGTCCAAAAAAGCTTGGGGGAAATGTCAGAGGTCGGCAGGGGCATCAAAACTCTTCAGGATTTTCTTCAGTCGCCAAAACTTCGCGGCGGCCTGGGGGAGGAAATCCTTAAGGAAATGATAGGGCAGACTTTTCCCAAAAACTCCTTTTTTCTCCAGTATTCATTTAGATCAGGTGTCAAGGCCGATGCTGTACTCAAAACCGAGGCAGGACTTTTGTGCATAGACTCCAAATTCCCGATGGAGAATTTTAAAGAATTGGTAAAAGGCCTGCCGGGCAGCAAACAGGCATTTGCCGCTGACATCAAAAAACACATTACCGATATATCCAGAAAATATATTTTACCCGAAGAAGGGACTCTGGATTTCGCTTTGATGTATATCCCTTCCGAAGCTGTTTATTATGAAGTGGTCAACCTGCCGGAAATCACCAAACTAGCCCGGGACCTGCGGGTTTATCCCGTATCCCCAAACACTCTGTATGCCCATTTACAGGTTCTCCTGCTGTCCTTCCAGGGCAAGGAGCTCGAAGCCAAATCCCGGGAAGTTTTCAAAATCCTTCGGGGTATTCAGAAAGATTACTCCAAAGTGGAAGAAAACATGGGCACCCTCAACCGCCACCTGACCAATGCATTCAACCAGATGCACAATGTCGCTTCCTCCTTCGGCCTCCTCGGCCAGAAACTCTCCCGCACCCAGACGCTAAATACCCCAGAAGATTCAAAAACCCCACTACTTAATGACTGACCCCAAACTTCTTATAACCAAGTTTTACGATCTAAATTTCGGTATCTATTTTGATGCTTGTGAGGATTTGAGGTGGGTAAAAATATTCACTTCAAACTCAATTCACGAAGAATACAACAATCACGCGCTCGTTTACTCGTTGACTTCGGGCTCTGAATCTAAGCTTCAAACAATCGAAAATTATCTAAAAAAATTAAACCTGACCCCTGCAGTCTACATCGCTCCCTTTTCTAAGCCTCAAAATATTTCCTTCCGTCTTGAAAAAGAATTTGGTTATTCGGCCTCTTACGTTGATGCTTGGATGATATTTGATAATAACCAAAACATTTCTGATTGGGATTCAAAGGAGCAAGTTGTTCATATCGGCCAGGATAAACAATTATTTGCTGAGTTTGAGAAAATTTCTAACCTGGGATATTCGGGTGAAAAAACCTCCGAGAATCCATATGGCGGTGTACCCATGGAAGGATTTATAACTGCTGCTAAATTGGCCCTTTCTAATTCCAGTCTTATAAACCGGATTGAAGGCTATCTTGTGAAAATCCAAAGCCAATATGTAGCGTGTGCCATTCTCTTACATGATAGGGAATTTGGTTATATTTGCAATGTCGCTACGATCCCTTCGTTTCGAGGCCACGGATTTGGGAAAACAATTTCTTTATATGCGACCGGCAGATCTAAATACTTAGGTAATAAAACCACTTTTCTAGCCACCGAGTCTGGTACTCCAAACGAGAAATTTTATAACAATATTGGTTACCGGACGGAATTTATTGGTTCATGTTATATTAAAATTAAAAAATGAAAATAATTTTTTATATCGCTTCCACCATCAACGGCTGCATCGCAAAGCAAGACGGCTCGACCCCCTGGTCTGACGAAGAGTCGCTAAGCTTTATCAGCAAATGTCGGGAAGTAAGAGCGGCCATCATGGGTCGCAAGACCCATGATGAATATTAGACCATGGATTTAAAAGAATGGCCTTTAACAGACGGGCCTTTGGTCGTCCTCTCTTCCCAATCCGGTCTCGTCAGCCGTTATCCCGAAACCACTTTCACCAAGGAAGGTCCGGCCGGCGCGGTTAAGTTGCTCGGGGACAAGGGATATAAAGAAGTCATTGTTATTGGCGGAAATCAGACTTGGACTTCCTTTGCCAAAGTAGGCCTGGTAGACGAAGTATTTCTGGACATCGAACCTCTGGCTTTTGGCGACGGTAAATTCCTCTTCTCCGGCGGGGGAGTATTTGACTTGAAACTCAAACTCCTCGAGTCCCGGCCCTTAAGCAGCCAAACCATACAATTGCATTATCTGGTTCAAAAATGAAATACCGCACGTTGGGTAAAACAGGTCTCAAGGTTTCCGAGATCGGCATCGGCACCTGGCAGCTCGCCGACGACCTCAATTGCTGGGTCGGTGCGGACTTGAAGGAAAGCCTGCAAAGCCTGTATCGTTATGCGGAGTTGGGTGGTAATTTTATCGACAGCGCCTGGATTTACGGCTATTCGGACACGGATGACCGCCATCGCTCCCACGAACTTATTGCGCAGTTTCTCAAAGAATCGGGGTTGCGTGACAAGTTGGTCATCGCCTCCAAAGTCCCTCCAAAAAATATGCAGTGGCCTGCTTTTAAAAATATGCCCATTTCTGAAATATTTCCGGATGACTGGATAGTTAAGTGTGTTGATGATTCTCTTCGGTCTTTGGGTATAGAAACCCTTGATCTTATGCAATTCCATGTCTGGCAGGACGATTTTACAGATGAGGACGGCTGGAAGGAAACCATCCGGAAATTGACCGCTGCCGGTAAAGTCCGCCATTGGGGTATCTCTGCCAACGACTACCAGCCTTCGAATTGTTTTCGCGCGATTGAAACCGGCTTGATAAGCTCTATTCAGTTTATTTTGAATATCTTTCACCAGCGTCCGGCCGAAAAGCTTTTGCCCTTTGCCGCAAAACATAACATTGGCCTCATTGCCCGCGTGCCGTTGGACGAAGGCGGCCTGACCGGAAAATTTACAGTCGACACCCGGTTTGCAGTTGGTGATTTTAGGCGGCACTATTTTTCCCCTGACCGCCTGAAGGAGCTGATTGCCCGGACGGACAATTTGAAGACTTTGCTTAATGGAGAAGCCGGGTCTCTGGTGGAGCTGTCGCTCCGTTATCTTCTTTCATTACCCGAAGTATCATCAGCCATTCCCGGTATGCGCCGTATCTCTCACGTCGAGTCAAATAATGCCGTTTCCGACGGCCGCCTGCTTTCGGACAGGCTAATGTCCGAGCTTAAAAAACATGCTTGGGAAAGAAATTTCAACACTTCTCCCCTACACACATCCACGCTGCCATGGTCCCGTAACCCTTTTTGTTTATCTCAAACGGCTCGGTCTTCTCCGGCTTCTCCATGTGAATTAACATGCAGTAACTTTTGTTTTTGAAAAGTTCATAATATTTTTCAATTTCGTTTTGATTTATGCCGTCGTCTTTCCCGTATTTCCCCAAAATTTTCCTCACTCTTAATGGATTTAGGTTTTCAAAGGTATTCACCCCGCTTACACCTGCTCTTACACTTACTTTCTCTCCCGAATTCTTAAAATAAATCCGGTCTCCCGCCGCAATCTTTCCCCATGGAGCCGATTTATTTTTATACCATCTTGATTCTATAGTCTTTTCTCCTGAAAGTATTTTGGGCAGAAGTCCCCAACTTTTTTTCATCACGGCTACGTGGTCCATTTTTCCGGGTGAACTTTTAGCATAACAAATTTAATTAATAAAACACAGTCTTGTCTTAATTAAGACAATAAAATTAACATAAACTAGTGGGTACGCAGGAACTGGGTAACGACTTTCAATCTGAATTTTTCAGGCGGAGGAAAAAAGGCAGACATGGGAACGGAAGCAAAGGCGGGCAAAAGGCAAATGGATCACTGCGTTCCGACTATACGCCGGAATTAATTGCCAGAGCCTGTGAGCTACAGGCAGCGGAATCAGACTTATCTCCTCGGTTACGCCTGGGTTACGCGTTGATTATAAAACGCCTCCTCGACGGCACAATATCTTGACAGAGCCGTAGTCACAAATACAGTCCGGTGGTATTTCACCATTCCGAATTTCATGATAGCTTCAACATGCGCTCTGGTGCCGTATCCGGCATTGGTGTTCCATCCGAAATCAGGATGTTCCCCATGAAGTTTTTCCATCAGTCTGTCCCTTTCCACCTTGGCAATAACCGCCGCCGCCATCACGCACTTTCGGCTGTTGTCCGCTTTTACAATACATTTTATTTGTTTGCTCTTTCCGTTAACTTTAATTTTTAAATTACCGTCCACAATATATTTATCGGCTTCGACTTTCCGGATCAGTCTTTTGAAAATTTCCTTATTAGCCCACCCTATGCCCCGGTTATTAATCTGCCTCGCCGAGATTATTTCTACATGTACCTCCGCTCCGGAACCAATAATTTCTTGATACAACTTTTCTCTTTGTTCCTTATTAAGTTTTTTAGAATCTTTGAGATTTGCGTATTGTGGTCTGGGATTTAAAGTCACGGCGGCCGCGACGATCGGTCCTGCCAGCGGCCCTCTTCCCGCCTCATCCAGTCCGCAAATTCTCATATGCTTTATTATACTTAGTGTTACAATTAAACTATGCCCGAAGAAAACAAGAAGGTGCTTAACAAGCAGCAGCTTACGGCTATTACCCACATATCCGGTCCCCTTTTGATTATTGCCGGCGCAGGAACCGGGAAAACTACAGTTATAACTGAGCGTGTCAAATGGTTGGTCACCCAGGGCATGGCCGGTCCGGAGGAGGTACTGGCCTTGACTTTCACCGAAAAAGCCGCCCTGGAAATGGAAGAACGGATTGATACTGCTATGCCATATGGATTCACTCAGATGTGGGTAATGACTTTTCACGGCTTTTGTGACCGCATCCTTCGGGATGAGGGCATCCACATCGGCCTGAATCCCCGCTACAAATTGATCACTGAGACATCAGCCGTCAGTCTTTTACGCCGTCACTTATTTGACTTTGATCTTAAGTACTTTCGTCCATTGGGCAACCCGAACAAGTTCCTTACCGGTATCCTCCAACATTTCAGCCGTCTGGCCGATGAGGACATCTCCGTAGACGAGTACCTGGCATTTGCTCAAAAACAAATATCTGCCCTGTCCTCTGTCGCATCTGACCCCGACCGGCTCGAAGCCCAACAAACAAAGGAGTTGGCCGGTCTGTACCGCGACTATGAGCACTTGAAAATTAAAGAAGGATACTTGGATTTTGCCAATTTAATATCCCACACGTTGAATCTTTTCCGCACCCGGCCTAATGTTCTCAAAAAATATCAGTCTAAATTCAAGTTTTTTTTGGTGGACGAATTTCAGGACACAAACTATGCCCAAAACGAACTGACAGTATTGTTGGCCGGCGGGCAAAAAAATATTACCGTGGTGGCCGATGATGACCAGGCGATATATCGTTGGAGGGGGGCGGCCGTCAGCAACGTCATCCAATTCAGGGACCGTTTCCCCCATGCAAAGCTGGTAGTGCTCACCCAAAACTACCGTTCTACCCAGGAGGTGCTTGACCGTTCCTACAATCTGATTTCCCACAATAATCCCGACCGGCTGGAAATCAAAGAGGGAATCGATAAAAAACTGGTTTCCGCCCGTAAGGTTTCGGGTGAGCCAGTGAGATTTTTACATTACGACCGGGTCGAAAACGAGGCCGAAGCGGTAGTTAAGGAAATCATCAGGCTCCGAGATTTAGAAGTAGATTTCAAGGATATCGCTATTCTGGTTCGCGCCAATGCCCATGCGGAACCTTTCTCCAGGTCCCTTTCCAGGCATGGGATTCCCTATCAGTTCTTGGGGCCTGCCCGGCTGTTTCACCAGCCGGAAATTAAGGATCTTTATGCTTATCTTAGGGCGCTGGATAATTTTGCCGACAATGCATCATTTTTTCGGGTGCTTTCTATGGATTTTTTTGCCTTGTCGCCGCGCGATCTTTCAGCCCTGACCAACTTTGGTAAAAGTCACAGCCTTAGCCTTTTCGAAACCTGCGAGGTCGTGGCCGGCCGCCTGCCCAATGACCGGCTGACCGGTTTAACCATTACCCCCCCGCTTATCTCTCAAAATTCCAAAGAAACATTGACCAAATTGGTAGATATGATTCACCGGCATTTGGGACTTCTCTCAAAAGAAACAGCAGGACAAATACTTTTTTATTTCCTGCAGGATTCCGGACTTCTTTCTGCGGTTCTTAAATACGAAACACCCATTGACGCGCAAAAGGCAGAAAATATTATGCACTTTTTCAATAAACTCAAATCCTTTGAAGCCGAAAACTCGGACGCCTCCGTCCATGTGGTTATAGACTGGATAGATCTCTCAATGGAATTGGGTGAATCTCCGCGGGCGGCGGATATCGACTGGGGCGATAATAATGCAGTAAATATTATTACCATTCATTCCGCCAAAGGGTTGGAATTTCCGGTAGTATTTCTGGTAAATCTGGTTTCACAGCGATTTCCCTCGATGGAAAGGAAGGAACCTATTCCTATTCCTGACGCTTTAATTAAAGAAATTCTTCCGGAAGGCGACTTTCATCTCCAGGAAGAGCGTCGTCTTTTCTATGTAGGCATGACTCGTGCGTGCGACCGGCTTTACTTTACCGCGGCAGATTTTTATGGCGAGGGTAAACGTGCCAAAAAACTTTCACCTTTTATTTCCGAAGCTTTGGGGTCCGGGTTTAAGGATAAAATCGAAACCTTTTCCCAGCTGTCTTTACTGGACGACTGGAGCAAGCATTCCGTCTCAAAGTCAACCAATCCCGCTGCTCCCAAACCACCTCCTTTTCCCGTTACTTATCTCTCATATACCCAAATCCAGACATTCATCGATTGCCCCTTTCACTATAAAGCCAAATACATTCTCAAACTCTCCACACCACCCTCCGCTGCTTCCAGTTTTGGCAATACAATTCACCTCACTCTCCGTGATCTTTATTCAGCCCTCAAGGATGGCACTCTGGGTGGCAAATCAGACATCCAATCTGTCGTCGTGGAAATTTACAAACACAATTGGGTTCCCGAAGGTTTCCATTCACAGGCTCACTCAGAGGAGTATTTTCAACGGGGCTTGGATTATCTTAGGGAATATGTGAGCTCAACTCTGGATACAACCCGTCTCCCCTCCAAACTGGAGGAACCCTTTACTGTTCATCTGGAAAACCTGAAAATCGGCGGCAAAATCGACCGGGTGGATATTCTGCCGGACGGCCGGATTGAAATTATTGATTACAAAACCAGCGCTAAAAGTCTGACTCCTAAAGAAGCCGAGTCAAACCTCCAGCTTTCTTTTTACGCCCTGGCGGCTACCCGTCTACCTTTTCCCCCTTTTAATAAAAAACCGGAAGAAGTCACTCTCTCCCTCTATTATTTTGAAGGACAAAAAAAGGTTTCTGTCGTCCGGACTGCTGCCCAATTGGAAAAAGCCGTACAGGAGATTTATGATATGGCGGCAAAAATTTCCATCTCGGATTTTCGTTGTTCGGGTTCGGCCATCTGCCGCCACTGCGACTTCAAATCCCTATGCGACATTGTCAAAACGGTAAACGCCACCGGGTAAAACTTCCGCAGTATTCCACCTCTTCTCCTCCGAAACTTTTTTTAAAGTGCGAAAATCCTTTCCAGCTATTATTTGGCCATCGGGGATCATAAATCCCTTCAAAATCCCATACCAGAGCCCTCCTTTTTTTTGCCTCTTTTATCGCTTCCCAGATTACCAAATAAGGGAGGTTTGCCCTTTTCCCGTCCGGAAGGCTGCCCGAATAATAATAGAAAGCGGTTTTTTTGTGCACCAGAATCACGCACCCGGCCAGGTTGTTGATTAACACGCAAAAACATTTCTCTCTCCAACTTTCGATCAAAGAATAAAAATCTTTTTTCGGCGGCGTCCAAAGCCCCTTAATTTTATTAGCCTTCCTCCACATCTCATAAAAACCTTCAAAATCATTTAATTGAATATTGATCACCGAATTTTGTGCATTTCTAACGCAGTACCTCGCATCCTTTTTAAAACCCGATATTATGGAATCTATATTTGGACTTATACTCAGTCTAATTGTTTTTGTTCCCAGCATCGGCCAGCTGTCCTGTTTAAACCCTTTTGATCTTAGTTCCTGAATCGGCAATCCTTTATCTTTATTTGGTTCAAGCTTGCACATAAATATCCTGTACTTTTTTAATACTTGATCCAGCTTCTCCCACGGCAGCGGTAAATCCACCCTTTGTATTTTTGCAATACTTACCGGTCCCAGTTTTCTGATAAAAATCTGAAATCTGAATCTTGACCGCGAAGCGTTGGCTTCACCAGGATCTTGAATCTTTATAGCCTTCCACCCGATCCTCTCTATGTATTTGCCGTACTCTTCGGATTGCCTTAAGTCTTCTCTCACTTCAAAATTCTTAGAAGTTTCCATCTTATTTCCTCCGATAAACGGAATAGTGGGTAAAGCAGGGGATTAATCGGTAAATCGTAAGTCCCGGCTAATTCTGTCAGCTGCCCTCCGAACTGCTCCTTAAACCTCGAAAACCCCTTGCCTTCCTCAGCTCCCCACAAATCAAATTGTTTCAGGTCTCGGAGTTTGCTCCAACGCACTGTTTCCCAAAGCAGTAGCGTCGGGGCCATCACCTCTTTATGTTCCAGGGCCGATGCTCCGTACGCATAATAAGCGGTATCTTTAAAGGTAAAAATCATCGCTGCCGCAATGATTTTCCCCTGATATTCCGCGGTAAACAGATGGGCCATTCCGGCTGGCTGCAGGGTTTCCCACATCTGCTTGTGATAGTTTTCCGAGTGTGCGTATATTTTCTGCCTTCTCGCCGTCCCTCCAAACATCAAATCCAAATATGAATTTAGACCTGAGCTTGAACTGTTTTCTGATATTTGAACCCCATGTTTCTTCGCTACTTTAATGTTGTACCTCCCCTTTGGATGCATGTTTTTCAGTAATTCTTCCTCGCTCCGGGTCAAATCTATAATGAAAGTTTTCGTTTTAAACAAATTTCTACCCGGTTTTAATTTTACGAATCCTGAATCTTTCGGCGCATTAGGCTCCATTCTTATACCGATTGCTCTTCTTTTTCTTCCCAAATCGCTTAATCGCTTAATCTCTTCATCACTCGGTACCTTCCCCATCGGGACGTATCCGAACTTAAATGCCAAAAAGGGGACCTTCGTCCATATCACTTGCATTCCGTCCTGCCGGTCTACTTGCTGACGTTTGCTTCTGAACTCTCCCCACTCCCACGACTGCAGCGGATGGTTCACTTGACTGTTCCATTCCTCTTGATTCACCCCTTGAATTATACGTCATCATCAGGTTTCCATTTCCAGTTTCCCTCCTCATCAAATCCCCAACTTTCACCCGGACCGGCCTTATTTCTGAATTTATTTGCCGGCCTCATCTCTTTATTCGCTTCTATCAGACCCTCTGGAATATCCCCCAAAAACCTGGATACCATATTGCTGGACCTGGCGCCGAAATAAAGCCTCCGCCGGGCGTATATCATGAATAATTTGTCTTTAGCTCTGGTCATACCTACATAGCACAGCCTCCTCTCTTCTTCCATTTCGGTCGGATCCAGCAAGGTCCTTGAATGCGGGAATAAACCTTCCTCCATTCCCACCATAAAGACTGTAGGGAATTCAAGGCCTTTCGCCGCGTGCAGCGTCATCAGCGTAACAGCGCCGGCATTGGACATTGAACTTTGGACATTTGACTTTCTTTTTGACTCTTTCTCCGTCAGTGCTATTTGTTCCAAAAATTCCGGCAAGTTAGGAAACTGAGCTGCTACACTGCGCAGTTCTTTAATGTTTTCCAGCCGCATCGCGTCTTCTTCATTCATTGGGTCATACTGATCCAGGTATCGGGTCGTCACCAGCACTTCATCTACAATTTTTAAAGTTTCAGTCTTTAAATCATAATCCGAAAATGTTAATTCAAATGCTTTTAATTTATTTTTTCCCGATTTTTCAGCCCTTTTCCGCGCCACCTCATCACCCGGATTTAATATCAGCCGTAAATACGCCAACACGTCTTTGATTTCTTTTCTTTCATAAAATCTCACACCTCCTACCAGGCTGTAGGGGATTCCGGAGTGCAGGAAAGCTTCCTCCAGGACTCGTGATTGCGCGTTTGTCCGGTACAACACAGCAAAATCCGAATAACTATTAGACCTTAGGCTTTGGATATTGGATATTATTTGTCGTAGGACAAAATTAGCTTCCTCCGTCTCACTTTCGGCTTCACAGATGGTTATCTTTTCTCCCCCTTCTCTGGCTGTCCAGAGTTTTAACACCGGATGGTTCTTGTTTTTGGATACTACTTCATTAGCTCCCGAGAGAATAACCTGGGTAGAACGGTAGTTTTGCTCCAGGTTAATTGTCATCAGGTCCGGAAAATCCTGTTTCAGAAGCAGTAAATTCCGAAAGTCTGCTCCCCTCCATGAATATATGGCCTGGGCTGCATCTCCCACCACTGTTAACTGCCTGTATTTTTGTGCCAGCCGTTTGGTGATTTCATACTGGGCTTTATTGGTATCCTGGTATTCATCTACCAACATATACTCATACTGATGTTGCAGTATTTCCAAAGTTCCGGGACTGTCAGTCAATAAATTGACGGTCTTCACCAGCAAGTCGTCAAAATCCAGGGCCCTGTATTTTGTAAGCAGTTGTTGGTAAATCAGATAAACTCGGGCTGCCTTTTGCGTAAAATCCCCCCGGGAGTAATTGGCGTAATCTTCCGGCCCTATGAGCTCGTTTTTAGCGTTGGATATTGCTGCCAAAATTCCGCCGGGGCGGGTGGCCTTAGAGTCAATTCCCGCCAAATCCATTGCCCGTTTAATGGTATCCAGTTGGTCGCCTTCATCAAAGATAACAAAGTTACTATCCACCCCGATTTCCTGGCCATACCTGCGAAGGATTTTGGCACAGAAGCTGTGGAAAGTCCCCCCTTGCCCCACGAAGCCTTGGCCCAGTGGGGTCCCTAGCTGTTTAAGCAGTACTTCCACTCTGCGCAGCATTTCCCCTGCGGCTTTATTGGTAAAAGTCAAAAGCAATATACTTTCCGGCCGGGCCAGCCCTTCTGCTATCAGGTAAGCAGTCCGGTAAGTCAGTACCCGGGTCTTTCCGCTCCCCGCACCTGCCAAAATCAACAAAGGTTGTCCTCGAAAGATAACCGCCTCTTGTTGCGCCTGGTTCAGTTCCCGTAAAATCTGCATACGTATGGGTCAGCTTACCAAAATTCGCTTGTATTACAACCGTCTGCGCCGCCAGCTTTTCTCCCGGGTAGGCCTCACCAGATTATTATTCATTGTTTTAATTATTTTGTCAGCAATTGGTTTTTTTTGGTTTCTCCGGAACCGGTCTCCGTTATCCTCAACTCTGAAGAACTTATCCACTTCCAGTTTGGCTCAACATCAGGGACGTACGAATATTCTGGTGATGGGGAGGGGAGGCGATGGGCACGAAGCCCCTGATCTGACAGATACCATAATTTTTATCTCACTGAGTCACTCCGGTTCTTCGCCGCTGATTCTTTCCATCCCCCGGGATGTCTGGGTACCGTCCCTCAAGGCCAAGATAAATTCGGCCTTTCATTTCGGCCTTGAGCGTCAGTCTACCCCGGCTGGTATTCTTCTGGCCAAATCAGCCGTCTCCGAGATTATCAATCAGCCGGTGCATTACGCAGTTATTATCGACTTTTCCACCTTTGTTAAAGCTCTTGACCTCATTGGGGGACTGGATATAAATGTCGACCGCACCTTTGACGATTTCCGCTATCCCATACCCGGCAGGGAAAGCGATCCCTGTGGTGGCGATCCGGAAACCAAATGCCGGTATGAACACCTGCGCTTCGAAGCTGGTCTCAGGCATATGGACGGGGCGACTGCCCTGAAGTACGTACGTTCCCGCAATTCCCTGGATCCCGAAGAGGGTAATGATTATGCCAGATCGCGCCGCCAGGGAAAGGTAATCAGCACCGCCAAGGCAAAATTATTATCCCGCGATTTATTAAAACAGCCGGTGCTGTACCGCCAGTTATACGATCTCTTTGCTGCCACTACCTTCACCGATATTCCTTCAGATCTTTATTTCCCCCTGGCCCGTCTGGCTACCCGGGCAAAAGATGAACCTGTTCGTTCAGCTTCTCTTGCTGAGCCGGATCAACTCTACCATCCGCCCCTTTCCCCCCTTTATCAAAACCAATGGGTATTAGTCCCCAAAGACAACAATGCTCAACTGGTGTTTGAATATGTTTCCGGACTCCTGGAGGATGACACTAATTAACTTTGTAGATGGTAACCGTTTCGGATGTAAAAACAGGCGTAGCCACTTGCTTGATAACCTCTTCATTTAATTGAAGATATTTTTCCCTTTCTTGGCTGCCCAGGACGACAAACTTCACGTCATATTTATTTAACACAGTCCGGGCTTCATATTCATTTGCCGCTTCATACACTTGGCGTACCTCTTCTCCCCTTTTGGCTATCGGTTCATAGCTGCCTCTCCAGAGCCATTCATGCACCACCCACCCGGCGACAGACGGCAGTCCCGAAAACGCGGATACCATGTTGTAATCCGTGTAGCTGTCACCGTTTGCTTCCAGAATCACCGGCTGAGATCCTTCGCGGATATTTTCCTCAATCCACATGACTGCGCCGAAATAATCGGGATACCTTTCCTTCATCCAGGTCAGCCCGTATATTCCCCTGTAGGTTTTCAGTCCCTCGAAATACGATTTTACGGCGAAATTAGGATAGATTGACACTAAAAACAGCATCGGGGCTAGGAGTAACAGAAACCCTCTTCTCAACCAGGCTTGTTTTCTTTCCCTGTTACCCCAGATTTGTGTAATAGTATACCCTGAAAGAATTGACATCATAATAAACACCTGGTATCCGAGTTTAAACATGGTATTGCTCCGGAAATGCTGGGGATAGATATCCGCAAAATAAAAAAATTCCGGAAAGATTATGAGTGCCAGACAAAAGATGGCCCACGCCAGAAGTAATTTTCTCGTTTGTGATTCTGAGGATTTTATTTTATAAATCCACAAAGCCGCGGCGCAGTAAGTGAAAAATCCCCATAATACCGCCATCATCCATAGCGGCGATTTCTGACACTTTTCCACCCCTTCAAATACCAGCGGCCCGATCTTAGAATTTGCCATGGAAGCGGGAGGGCAGTTTACCGCTACTCCTGACACGAAAGGTTTGAATGAAATGACAAACGGCAGTATGGTGACCACAAACACTCCTAATGCAATCCCCAGAGAAATTATGATTTTTTGAAAATTTATAGATTTAATAATTTTCTTAAAATCAAAAATAGATTGAAAATTAGACATTGAATATTGGATATTATTTAGGATTACAAGCAACGCGAATAAGCCCAAATATATAGGTCCGTCCAGGGCGTTTGTCATAAACGCCATTCCTGCCACCATTCCGTACAGGGCGTATTCCCACCATCGTTGTTCTTCTTTGTCCCGATGCAGGTACATATTAATCAAAAGCGCTAAGGCAAATAACACCAGGGGAATCGAAAGAACGTGTCCGTGGATATCCGACACCACGAAAGAATAAGCGGGAAACTCATGGATGGTATATGGAATAAACCTTGTGGCGTTTGGGTACCAATAGGCCATCCATCCTTCCCGGATTTTTTCAAATGATGAAAAGTCCGACCAGATTGTCCAAAAAGCCGGAGGGATATCCGACCAGTATCCTTTGGTGAATACGTAAATCGTTTGCATGTTGCCCGAAAGTGTTACCAGGAAAGCTGTCAGCAGGGCTCCTCCCGTTTTTAGTCCTTTAGATAATTTTCCCAAAAGCTGTCTCCCGATGGCGAAGCTGACGCTGAAAGTCAGGGAAAATAAAGCGCACAGCATCAGGTTAAAGCCTGTAGCCAGGTTCAATCCCGAAAGTTTCGTCACCACTGCCATCATCAGATGCCCGAAGTAATAGTAATTAATGCTCCCACCCGAAAACCACATATCCGATGCCGGAAAGTAGCTTCCTTGGAGGATGGACCGCGTGAAACCGTAATCCATAAATTTTTCTAATCCGTTAATATGCGGCTCGTGGGCTTTTATCCAGCTCCAGAAAATCAGCAAAATCAGAAACATACCTTCCTCCCAAAGCATCCTCATATCAAACCAGTTTTTTATGGATTTCCTGTCGGGTGACAGTCTCCATCCTGCAAGTCCGATAAACAATGCGCTGCCGAATATGGTCATCCACGAAAAAGGGATTACCTTAAGACTGCCTATCCACCATACCAGGTAACTTACCGCAGCCGTGCCGGTTATTTTAGTCAGCAGGTATCCCCGATTTTCCCATTTCGCGAATATCATTCTGGTTATCGGCCAACCGGCAGCCCCCAACACTACCCAAGTCACCCACCACTGAAGAATAGATGGTAAATCCTGAGCCATAGTATGATGATACAATAAATTTTGATGAACAGGCGCGCCATTTATTATATTATTCTTTTTTGTTTTTTAGCTTTTTCCTTATGGTTGATGTTCGGGACTTTTTCTTACGATCCCGCTGTCCCGGCCATGCTGATTTCAGATAAGGTTTGGAGCGACTTTGGCAGTCACATTCCACTAATCCGTTCTTTCTCTTACGGCAGCAATTGGCCCGGACTTGAAAAAGTCATTGAGCACCCGCTTTACCCCGGCGAACCCATCCGCTATCATCCTCTCTTTTATATTTTGGTAGGCTTTCTGGAGAAGTCCGGCCTACGCATTGACTGGTCCCTGAATCTGTTAAGTAGCTTAGGATTATTTTTAGTGTTGTATTTTATTTTCCGCTTCGGGAAAATCATGTATGAGCGGGTAGGTGTATCTCTTCTGGCGGTTATATTTTTCCTATTCAACGGCTCTTTTTCTTTTCTTAATTTTTTCAAAAATCACCCGTTTTCGCTGAATACGTTGAAGGACATTACTGTCAACACCCGGTTTCCTGTCTTTGGTCCTTGGGACGGCGGCCCTATCGTTGCCTTCTGGAATCTAAATATCTACACCAACCAGCGGCACTTGGCTTTTTCGTTCGCAATTGGACTTTGGTTAATTTATTATCTTTATCGCGGCAGCCGCCGCATGGCGTTTTTTGCCGGATTTGTCATCGGGTCTTTTTTACTTTTAAATCATGCTGTTTTTGCCGTCACCTTATTGTTCGTTGCCTGGTTTTTTATCACCCGTCCTGACTTGAGGGTTCCCCTTATTTTTTCGGGGTTTGGCTTCCTGCCTTGGTTGGCCTTATTCAGGTACACGATCCTTGTTGCTCCCTCGCTCCGATATGTTCCCGGATTTCTTACTCCTGCTCCCTTGACAGCGGTATCTTTTATCCGTTTTTGGTTTTTAAACTTCGGCTTGCACACCATACTGGTTCCCCTGGGAATAATCCTATCCCCGCGCCCCGCCCGTATTTTTGTCATTCCTCTTCTGGTTTTATTTATTGTCCCCAATCTTTTTCAGCTTTCTCCGGATATGATAAACAACCATAAGTTTTTTAATTTTTTCCTGATTTTCGGTTCTCTCTATTCTGCCTATGCCGTATTTTCCGTCTTTCGTGTCAAGTACCTGGGTAAAGTAGTGGCGCCCCTGCTGATAATATTTCTTACTTTGGGCGGAATTATCGACTTCTTCCCCGTAAAAAACGACGACGAACTCGTCTTGAACGATGTTTCCGCCAGTCCGGTTGCCGATTATTTTTTTAAACATACTCCCAAAGACGCGGTGGTCCTGAATAGTTTTTGGTTTTATCATCCGGCTTCATTGGCCGGAAGATATATTTATAATGGCTACTCTTATTTCACCTGGTCTTATGGTTACGACCAGGATACCCGCGAAAAATCTGCAATTCGTATTTATGAAGCTGCATCAAAACCCGAGGCTTGCTATCTGATGCACGAAGCGGGGATTTCATATGTGGAACTCAGTCGTTCTCCCGAAGGTTTTCTGGATCCGAATTTTGGTCTTTGGGATAATGATTTTACTCCCGCATTTACAGACCCTCAGACGGGTGGCAGGGTGTTTTCGGTCGGGGATAATTGTGTATGAAAATCTACCTTTTAACTCTGTATTTGCTCTTGTTGTGTATGGCTGGAGTCGCTTTCCGCTTTGTCGGTTTAAACTGGGATCGTGGCTTTTTGCTTCATCCGGATGAGCGGTTTGTATCCATGGTTACCCAGGACTTAACATTGCCGGCCGGCATTCGGGAATACCTGGATACTGCATCTTCCCCGTTTAATCCCCACAATCGGGGATATGGCTTTTTTGTTTACGGCACTTTCCCCCTGCTTTTGACAAAATATCTGGCGCAATTTAATCCCGAAGTGTCTGTACTGCTGTTGGGACGTCTGTTATCCGCTTTTGCGGATACCGCCGTCATTCTTCTCCTCTTTCTGATTGGTCGTCGTGTATTTGGGCGTTTTCTCCCCGGTTTGATTGCCTCTGCTGCATATTCTCTTTCTGTACTTCCTATCCAGCTGTCTCATTTTTATGCCGTTGATACCTTTATGGTATTTTTTCTTGTTGCGGCTTTTTATTTCCTGTTAATAGCTATCACTTCCCGCCGTTTGAGTATTTGCGTTTTGTTTTTTGGCCTGACAGGTATTTTCTTGGCTTTTGCCATAGCCTCAAAAGTTAGCGCCGTAATTTTCGCGGTAGTTGTTTTTGTCGGATTGATTTTTCTCTGGCGTCAGTCCCGTTCTCTGATTTTGGCAATTTTGGCCGGAGTGGTGTTTGTTATAGCCGGCTATTTTTCTCTAAGGTTTACGTTGCCTTATCTCTTTGCCGATAACCGGCTTATCACGTTTTCATTGAATCCTAAAGTTTTGGAAAATTGGCAGCAGCTGCAAAATCTAAGCAATCGCGACGCCTATTTCCCCCCTGCGGTCCAGTGGTTTAATGTCCGACCAGCCCCTTATGTTTTTGAAAACCTTACCCTCTGGGGGTTGGGTATACCCCTGGCAATTATCGTCTGGTTGTCTTTACTTTATTCCCCGTTTGTATTACGCCGCCATCCCTTAATTGCCCTGCCGCTGGTCGCGGTTATGGCTTTGGGGGGTTATCAATTATTCCAGACTGCCCAGCCGGTGCGCTATTATTATCCTCTCTTTCCATTCTTTGCCCTGCTGGCTGGTTTTTTGATTTATTGGCTTTTTCGTTCCCCCGGGTTTCGGTGGCTTTCGGTAACTTTACTCTTGCTGCTGATTATCTGGCCGGCTTCCTTCGCCGGTATTTATATACGTCCTCACTCACGTATTACCGCCTCATATTGGATTTATCAGCATATACCCTGGGGTAGCATTCTGGCCTGTGAACACTGGGATGATTGCATCCCCCTTCCTTTCGGTTCTCTCACCAGCAGCCTTTTCACTCATCTCGAATTGCCTCTTTACGGACCGGACACAAGACAGAAGTGGCAAGATTTGTCCGGTAAGCTGTCCCGGCTGGATTATATCCTTACTACAAGCAATCGCCTGTACGGCTCAATTAATTCTGTACCGGAAAAATATCCTGTCACCATCCGTTACTATGATCTCCTGTTTTCCGGGGGCCTCGGTTTTACCAAGGTTTCGGAATTTACCTCCCGTCCGAATATCCCGTTAAAAGGCATTCACACATGCCTGATACCGCCCTTTATTCATTATGGCAGTGTGGCGTTGCCTTTGCAGGAATGTCCCCTCCCGGGAATAAGTTTTGTGGACGATTACGCCGATGAAACCTTTACTGTCTATGACCACCCCAAAGTTATTATTTTCCAAAATACCGGTCGGAAATCACAGGATGAAATATTTTCTTTGTTATCTCCCCCCGATGGATCCTGAATATCATCAGCAGAGCAGCTATTTCGATGTATCTGCAAACCGTTTCGCTCAGAATTTGCTGTCAGAACTTTCACCTGCTCACGAGCTGGAACTTGGCGCTTTGGCTGATTATCTTTCACTTCCTCCCGGATCCACACTGATTGATTTTGGATGCGGTTCCGGTCGCGTCTCTCTTTATTTTTTGGAAAGGGGATATCATGTTATTGGGGTGGATGTTTCCCGAAAGTCACTAAACGACTTGGAAAAATACTACCGCACCCACAAAAATCCTTCATGGGGCCGTTTCGAATCCCGGCCTACGCTTCCTTCTGCCGCAAAGGTCCGGGCTATTGCCGGGGCCGACGTCCTGCACCATGTTAACATTTCCCGGTATCTACCCCTTTTCCATCGCCTACTCGTTCCTGGTGGAAAAATTGCCTTTTCCGAGCCGAATAGTTATCACTTCCCTTGGTATATCCACTACTTTACTAATCATATTCCCTGGTCAATAGAAAAGGGGATTATGCAATGCTCCTTGTTCAATTTCCGCCGTCTCCTCCGTAAAGCCGGTTTCGACAGTTTCACAGTCAGAGGGCATGGCCTGTTACCCACCCCCCTGTTCAACTCTTTTCCTAATCTCTGCCGGGTAAACGCCATGAGGTGGGGAAATTTTCCATTACTGCGGCTGTTTGCTTTCCGGTATCTTGTCCTGGCCCAAAAACACTGATACAAACACCTGCTTTCCACCCGCTTGGTGGGTTTTTACTTCTCCTCTCGGGAAACAATTCCTCCAGTTTTCGATGGCCTCCAGGTCCTGCGGGCTGTTGAGTATTATTGCCGGACGCTGCGGTTTGATATCATCGCAGCTTCTGGCAAATACGCCCGCATTAATCAGGTTTTCTCTTCCGTCCTGTTCGTTTAACCGGTAAAACAGAGCTTTTGGTTCAGGTTGTCCCCAGTTTCCCCAGCAGCATGAGCTTAAATAAACAGAAGTATGTCCCGGTAGTGTGTTTACATACTCTGCCATTATTTTGGCGTACGCCCTGTTTTGATCAGGCAAACCCGGAGGGTACAAAACAAAGTATTTGTAAAGGTTTAATAGAATTATTCCGGTTAAAACAATTCCCGCCGCAACCCCTGCCGTTTTCTTTGAATATCTCTTCAAATAATTAAAGCTCTCTGAAATACCTGTTGCTGTCAGGAAATAAACCAAAGGCACAATACCCATTGTTCTCCCGCTGTTTGGAATCTCCCCCGGCGGTATAGCCGGGGACATGGATGGCAGAGCCAGCAAAAACATAGCAGCTGTCGCGCGCACCAGTAGCGGCCTGTTGGTTTTTAGAAGATACAGTATTCCCAATAGGAAAAATATGCCCGATATTCTGTCAATATGCGGATCACCGGGTACATTTACCCTGAAAATACCCTCACCTTTATAATGCATCATCAGCGCGGTTTTTTTGATATTTTCAATAAATCTCTGCCGTGTTTGCTGCGTCAGCAGTTGTGATATGGAAGGTACTTTATCTCCGACATAACCGGTAGTGAAATTGTCCAGATTACTTAGTATCACCTTGGCAAACAGCAGCAACGGAAGAATCAAAAGCAGAGTCCCCCACAACCCGCCCTTTATTTGTTTGCGGCTCACCAGCCACCAAAGCCATAATAAAGGCAGCACAAAAGTCTGTGGGTACTCAAACAACCCCAGGCTGGCACTCAGTGCCCCCACAGCCAGGTGAGCAGGTTTTCTTGTTTTGGCATATTTTTCAGCCCAGAAAATTACGTTTGCCGTCAGAAATAAGATAATAATCTGGGAATTTCCGGTCCTTGCCCAGACAATGGTCCAAAAAGAAACGGCCGCTAAAAACATGGCCCACAAGGCCGTTTTTCTGTCCGCCAGCTCCTTTACTGCCAGGTACGTCATGACCACACCCATTCCACCCACCAGGACCGAGGAAAATTTATACTGCCAGTAATTGCTTCCCAGGAGCAGGATAACGGGGGTTACCAAATAGTGGTATATCGGTCCGGTGCTCTGGAAAAAGTACCAGGGCCATAGCCCGTTTAAGATCTCAAGGACATATTCATGTACATTCGAAATGTCTCCGTACCATTCACCCGGCAGATCATTCAGTTTCCACAGGCCGATAACGAAATAAATCGCCAGTACAATAATCGGTAATATTTTTTTATTGTTCATCCGGTTATGATTTTTTCAAATCTGTCTATTATTTTTTTCAGATCAAAGACTTCTTCCGCTTTCACTTTCCCCATTCGGTACGAATCGTAGTTATTCAGAATCTCATTAATAGCTTCGGCCAGCGCAGCCGGATTTTTTGGCGGCACGGTTATACCCATACCGGTCTCACGGATCGGTAGTCTTACCCCAGGCAAGTCCGAAGCCACTACCGGCACACCGCACATCATTGCCTCTACCTGTACCATACCAAAAGCCTCTGTAGCGTTAACGGACGGTAAAGCCAGTATTTTAAGGCAGCTGTAGAAGTCACCCATTTCCCCTTCGGGTATTACCCCGGCTACTTTTACCTTTCTTCCCGCCCTTCGGACCGCTTTAGTGACCCGCTCTTTATAAGCCTGCTCTCCGGCTGGTTCTGTTGGACCGGCAATTAAAACTTCCGTCCTGGGGTCGATCGCATTTAATGCCTCCAGTAAATATTCCACTCCCTTTTCTTCTGCCATACGGCCGGCCATACCTATAAGGAGTTTCCCTTTTCTGCCGTATTTTGCTGTCCCTGTGCTTCGTTGCGGTTTCCGTACGGGGGGATATATATACACCAGTTTTTTACGAAAATGCGGCAGCAGCCGTGAACTGTCTGCGTAATCAGCTCCGTAAGTTACCACTTTGTCGGCCAGAGACAGCGTCACCAGGTTGCAGACATCAAGTATTACCGTAGCGATTTTATTTAAAATTCCCTGGGGTAGTACCACATCGCACAAATAGATTGCAGTTACCTTTTTTCTGAAAACTTTTCCCAAAATTGCTGGCAAAAATCCCTCTGCCTGAGGGAGTCCGATTACTATCCTCTCGCTTTCCCTGACCGATTTTACCGATTTTACTGCAAAATCCAGGCTTAAAAAACCCTTGCTGACTTTAAACAAAGGCACAGCCCGGATTATTCCTACTCCGTTTATAGTCTCACAAACCGGCAGGCTTGCATCGTGTTTCATGCACAACACCCGGCACTGGTGGCTTCTGGCCGCCAGTTCTTCCGCCAGGTTTCTTAAGTAGTTTGTCAGGCCGGAGATATACGGGCTATAGTAAGTCAGACTAAAAAGTATCCTCATTGGTTGCTATTCCTCTTAAAGCTTTTTCCAGATATGGATATTTAAACTCGTAAGGATAACTTCTGTCGATAAAGTTGTAAATCCAATAAATTTTGGCATTCTTTTTTTTGGCTAGATATTCCACAATATCGAGGTTGTCGTCCACGAAATAATGAACATTTAATCTTTTCATTATTTCCTCTTTAAATAAATGTGGTTGATCGTCTTTTTTATTCAGGTTAATTGTCTTGAAAACATCTGTTAGCCCGTTTTTATTCAGCCATTTGGCAAGATCGTCCTGTAAAAAAGAAAACCTGGCGGTAACCAGGTGAAATTCCCATCTCGGATCAGTAGCCATTTCTCTCAGCAGTTCCACCCCCTGTGCCGGCAGCATGCTGGATCCGAAAACGACAGACCATATCATTCTTTGCCACTTGTTTGCCGGTATTAAAAATTTGAGTTTTTTCTCCCGGAAAATTTTTTTCTTAACCATCGCGACTGGTGCTCTGACCACGCGGAAAGGGTTATATGCCACCACTCCGTCAAAATCCAGCCCCACCCTGATTTTTTTACTCATCATTCCTGATTTTACAGTATTTTCCGGCAGTTCTACCCGGTCCTTTTTCTCCACCACCATCCCCCTCCGGCAATCATTGTTCCGGACAAGACCAGCAGTATTAAAGTTTTATCAAACACTCCGGAACTGGGTAATTCTGTTTCGCTCTCGGTTTCGGTTTCTGTCGGGGCAGGGGAGAAAGTGGTAGGTGTCGCGGAGGCTTTTGGCGTGGCCGATGGCAGCCCTGCGGCGCGGGGAGTAGGAGTAGATGTCGCCGTCCGGATGGTGGTAGGAGTGGGTGAGCCGGCTGTCGGTCTTTGTGTCGGGGAGGGGGTACGGGTAATAGCGAGAGTGGCAGAAGGCGTGGACGAGTAAGCCGGGATAAGGCTTTCGCCCACTGCGTAGACGGTAAATGTCTTGGTAATCCTGGAAGTTACTCCGTTAATTAGGGAGGTTATGGTCAGAGTATGCGGACCCGGGGGCAAATCTTCTGGTACGCTGAATACAAAATCACCGTTATCATCGGCGGTTGTAGCACCCACAATTACCGCCTCGGAGTGAATCTCTATCGTGATCTCCGCGCCAGCCGGGGCTTTACCCATAATTTCCGGCCGCAATGTATTTACTTTTTCACCTGATTTTGGTGAAACGACTTTTATCGGGCTGTTTTCATCTTCCTGTTCTTCTTCTGAAATAGAAAGTTTGGAAGTTTTCTTTTCACTTCCCGGGGTTGCCGGTGTTTGAACCGCCGTCTCGGTTTCATCGCTGCTGATCACTAGCTGGGGAGCTGGGCTGTCCTTGTCCGTAGTCAGGGACATCCTGGCGGAGCCCATCGGTCCGGCTTCCACCCGCAACTCAAGTTGCGTGGTTGAAATATCATACGGCGCTATATCCTCAAGGGTGGCCGCACGGGTTTTGGATAGGGGAATAACCCAGGCACCGCTGGCCTTGACTATTGTAGATTGCGTCACCGCCCCTGGAATCTGCAGATATATTATTGCTCCCTCGGCAGCCTCCCCGTTTGAAGTCACTGCCTGGCCGTAAGCTACATCTGCCGCAGGTTCCGTTGATAATACCCCTGCCGTAGAAAATTCGTACGGTTTCCCGTCATAGTCGTACACACCTTTGCCTGTTCCGATTTTAAACTGGTATTTTGTTTGGGGTTTTAATCCCTGGATCTGCATATAGTGGGTAAAATAATTCTCCACTTCACCTTTGCGCTGGTCTCTCTGATCTGACACGCTTGAGTTTAATGCCCGTCCTTGTTCTCCGAATTTGATATAACCGCTCACTGCTTTGTCTGTGATCCAGGATATTGTCGCCGTAGTATCCCCCACGTTGGTAACAGTTACCTTTTGCGGGGATTCTTCAGGAGACGCTTGCAGGCTTCCCCTCAACTGGCCCCGGACCAGCCATATCCCGGCTACCAGTCCTCCCAGCGCGATAAACAAGCCAAGCAAGGTGGGTAGAGTAAACTCTTTCTTTTTCATGGAGTCATCTGTTCCAAAGTAGATAGGACTTCGGTTTTCAAAATTGGATCAAAGCTTTCCAGGTGTTGTTCCACACCTGGTGGCAAATCAGTATTGGTATACGCCCTGTATATTTCAAAACCCACCCACGATGCCATTGTTAATAAAGTTGTTGCCAACAGTAATACCAGTTCTTTCCCCAGGTTGCTTTTTTTCATATATTTATCTCCTTCCAGCCAAATGCACTTTGCCCTTCCAACTCAAAGTACAGGCCGCCTTCTTTGGTCTTACCAATTGTAAGGTTGGTGACCATAGTAACCCTTCTAAGGCTTTCCAGTTTAGTTATTAACAATCTTATCTGATCATATTGCGCCGTTCCCTTTAATGTAAATACCAGACGCTGGGAATTTTCAGGCAGTAGTAGATCCTTTTTCACCGGAGGTGGTACGTTTCCGGGCAGGGGAATTTTTTCCACTGTCAGCAAGTCAATCGTGACTCCGCTCTCGGACGCTTTGCCCAAAATAGTTTTAGACCAGCCTTCCCACTGGGCTGTTTCCGGCAGGGCTTCTTCGATTAACGACAGGCGGTTTTCATTTTTTTGCAGTTCTTCCGATGCCCGCTGTACCGCCATAATTTTTTGATCCAGTTTCGCGTCGATCTCCTTGTAGGATTGAATCTTGCCCACCAAAGTACTGATTGTCACCAGTGTCGGTCGAAAGGCAAAGACTAAAAGTATTATCATCAGAGCCAGTGAAAATACGGTCCACAAGCTGGCGGACCACAAAGGTCGTGCCTGCACCGTCTGTAGGTATCTCCGGTATCGGTTTAAGCTGTTTTTGTAATCTAAGGCCATTTATCTTTTCAGGTTTAAACGGAATTTAATTACCTTTTCGGTCCCCTGGGTGATGGAGGAAATCTCAACGCTGCTCCAGCGCTTGTCCCCGTCAAGCGCGGCTATCATTTCCCCCATCTCTTTTTCCGAAAATGAATTAGCGTCTATCTCGACTTCGTTGCCGTTTATCGTCATCTCGGTCAGTTTTACCTCAGGTGGTGTTTTGACGGCGATGGAGTCCATCGTCTCTGATGCGCTGATTCTTTTGGTCAGAATTTTTTTGACCGCTTCCAATCGCGCTTGTTTGGACTTGAATTCTCTTTCAATTGGGGAATTGGCCTCCAGAAGACTTACTTTTCCCTCAATTTTCGAGCTTAATACCGACAATTCATAATCCAGTTTGAACCGCGATAAAAAAGCCAGTATAACCACCAGCTCCGTTAAGATTATGATGTATCTTCCCGTGGTTACAGCCCACTTCAAAAATCTTCCTCCAAAAGACATCTCAAATTCAGTTGGTGGAAGCAGGTTTACGTTCCTGATCCGGGCAGGCATAAATCCAGTATACCAAAAATATTACTTTGCTTTCCGTACCAGCTTGGACAACCGCGACTTTAGTCGGGAAGCTTTGTTTCTGTGAATTACCCGGGACTTGGCAGCGCGGTCAGCAGTGGCGAACACTTTTTTAAGAGCGGAATTAGTGGGTTTTTTACGCATCTGTGACACGGCTTCTCTCAGGGTCTGGCGGATGCTGATATTAACTTTATTTTTACGGACGTCGGCGCGCAGTTTTCTGATAGCTCCTGCTGTTATCGGCATAATACCCCTGTAGTTTGTCTCAGGGTGGCAATATAATAACACACATGCGGGAACTTCTCAAAAACGGCAGTCATCTTCTTTACCGCAAGCAAACAAATATTCTCTCCGCCGCGTTTATTATTATGTCTACCTATGCTTTATCCCATATCATGGGCTTATTCAAAACGCGGCTTTTGATTAGTTACTTCTTTGGCTCCCGGGCGGCATTATTGGATGTTTATTACGCTGCTTTTGTTATCCCGGACTCCCTGTTCCAGCTGTTGGTCATCGGTTCTCTTTCCGCTGCGTTCATACCCGTTTTCACCCGATATCTGGCCCGCCGGGAAGAAGAAGCCTGGACTATGGCATCTTCAGCAATGAACCTGGTTTTACTGGTTTTTACGGTCATTTCCGCCTTCATTTTTATTTTTGCCGCCCCCCTTTCCCGTCTTATCGCTCCCGGTTTTGATCCGGTACAAATAGAAATTATGGCTTCTCTTCTCCGGGTTATGCTCGCAGCCCAACTGTTTTTTTCTGTATCCGGATTCCTGACCGGAATGATCCAGTCGCACCAGCGTTTTCTTATACCCGCGCTCGCTCCGGTGGCCTATAACCTCGGTATTATCTTGGGGATAGTATTTCTGTCGTCTCCGTTGGGAATATACGGGCCGGCAGTCGGAGTCGTATTAGGTGCATCCTTGCATATGCTGGTACAGCTTCCGCTGGCTTTGCGTTTGGGATTTAGATTTATTCCGTCCATCAATTTCCGTCATTCCGGAGTCCGGGAAACAATGCGTCTGATGCCGCCTCGGGCTTTGGCACTTGGTATAGACCAGGTGGAACAGTTTGCGGCTGTTATTTTGGCTTCACTTCTTGTCCCCGGCTCGCTCACCATATTAAATGTTGCCCGTCTCCTTTACGCAATACCTGCATCTTTGTTTGGGGTCACCTTGGGCCAGGCAGCCCTGCCCACACTTTCCCGCCAATCCGCCGAAGCGGACCGGAAAACGTTTATTTCCACTCTTACCGAAACTTTGCTTCAATCTGTGTTTCTTGCCCTTCCGGTCACTATACTTTTCATTGTTTTGAGGATTCCCATTGTCCGGCTGGTCTTTGGTGCCCGATCTTTCCCATGGCTCGCGACTCTGACCACAGGTAAGACATTGGCCATTCTGGCTTTTTCCGCCATCTCCTCTACTCTTTTACAGTTGATTATCCGTGCCTTTTACGCACTACATGATACCCGCACCCCGTTAGTTGTTGGCTTTTTTGCCGCCCTGTTTGACGTATCCTTAAGTGTAGTTTTTGTCAAAGTGTTTAATTGGAATGTTTTGGGACTGGCCGCCGCCATCTCTCTGACAACATTTGTTGAGACTCTGGTCCTCTTTGTCATCCTTTCTTCCCGCCTTTCGCCGGACAATCGGCTTTTCTTTGCTGCTTCCAGGCCATTCTCTAAAATGGCTGTTGTTGCCCTGGTCATGGGAATCAGTCTTTGGATTCCTATGCGGCTCCTGGACCGATTCGTTTTCGATACCACTCGCACTCTTCCCCTTATAGCTCTCACGGCCATTACCAGCTCTATCGGATTGGGTGTATATTTATTTTTATCTTATCTCTTCCAGGTCAGGGAACTGTCCGCTTTTTTGTCTCTGGCCCGTCGTCTTTATCAGTGGCCGAAATTTTTCGCTGGCCCCGAACCTTCCGAACCCCTCATCATTCCCGCTTCGGACCAGAACTGACGAGTCCTGTTAAAATAGCCTTTAATGCAAAACATCCGCAACTTTGCCATTATCGCCCATGTGGATCACGGTAAGTCGACTTTGGCCGACCGCATGCTGGAACTCACCCACACTGTCTCCTCCCGGGAGATGAAAACCCAGCTTCTGGACAGCAATCCCATCGAGCGGGAGCGGGGGATCACTATCAAGCTTGCGCCGGTCCGCATGAGTTACACTTTAAATAATCAAACCTTCATCTTAAATCTGATTGATACACCGGGACACGTCGATTTTTCTTATGAAGTAAACCGTTCTCTTGCCGCCTGCGAAGGGGCCATACTGTTAGTGGATGCCACTCAGGGTATCCAGGCTCAGACCCTGGCTCATTACCATCAGGCAAAGAAATTAAACCTGACAATTATTCCGGTGGTCAATAAAATCGACGTCACAACGGCTGATATCGAAGGTGCCAGACAGCAGCTTCACGATATATTAGACTTCGAATTGGACTCAATTCTTATGGTATCAGGCAAGACCGGCGCCGGCGTCCCCCAACTCCTCCAAGCTGTCATCGATCGCATTCCTCCTCCTCGCTCCTCCTCTCCTGTCTCATCCCCCACCCGCGCTCTTGTTTTTAATTCCAACTACGACCCCCACTTGGGCGTGATTGCCTGGGTCAGGTTATTTGATGGTGAGATCCAGGTCAACGATGAAATCCTCCTCCTTGGTACAGGCGCTTCCGCATCTGCTCTCGAAGTGGGTATTTTCTCTCCTTCCCGCAAGCAAGTAAATCAGCTGTCTACGGGCGAAGTCGGCTATGTAGTGACCAATCTCAAAGACATCAGCCATCTCCGCGTCGGCGACACACTCACCACGACTAACGATCAACGAATAACGAATAACCTCCCCGTTCCACTTCCTGGCTACCAGCTGGTCAAACCTGTAGTCTTTGTCAGTTTTTATCCCACTGACGGGGCTGATATTAATTTGCTTCGTGACTCCCTGGGGAAACTACGTCTTCAGGATAGTTCGCTGGATTACTCCCCGGAGTTTTCCCCTGCTCTGGGTAACGGATTTAGAGTAGGTTTGTTGGGATTGCTTCACGCCGACATAGTGCAGGAGAGACTGGAGAGGGAATTTGGTCTCGAGCTTATCGCCGCGGCACCTTCGGTAGCATATGAAGTGCTGCTGGTCAGTGGTCAGGTATTGAATATTTCCAAAGCCATGGACTTGCCGGATCCCTCGCTGGTCCGGGAAATCCGCGAGCCGATAATCCGCCTTACATTGTTCGTTCCCCGGGACTATCTGGGGCCGGTTATCCGGTTATGTCAGGAACACCGCGGGGTATTGCATGACATGCAGTACCTGGGTCAGATAGTTACTCTAATATATTCGCTCCCGCTGTCGGAAATGATCAGACAGTTTTATGACCGGCTCAAAAGCGCCTCAGCCGGATTTGCGACTCTGGATTATGAACTGGAAGGCTTCCGGGCGGCGGATCTGGTCAAACTGGATATACTCGTCGCCGGCAATAAAGTTGATGCTCTCTCGCAAATTATCCCCCGTACTCAGTCGGCGGGATTGGCCCGTGATTTAATAGAACGTCTGAAAAGTCTGATACCCCGGGCCCAGTTTGAAATTCCACTGCAGGCGGCTGTCGGCGGTCATATCCTGGCCAGGGCGGATATTAAAGCCTTTAGAAAAGATGTTACTGCCAAGCTGTACGGTGGCGATCAGACCCGCAAGGACAAACTTCTTAAAAAACAACAAAAGGGCAAATCCCGTATGAAGCGCGTAGGTCGGGTTGACATCCCACAGGAAGCATTTCTTTCGATATTAAAAATTTAATCAGTGGGATTGGAGGCCGGAGTTTGTGGGTTATTTACAGGTTCCAGCTCCAGTAGCACAATACTGTTTGGTGCCATTGGTATTTCCCTTTGCAATATCGCCTCGGAAGTAGCTGCCGCCGAAGAAACAGTACTGGCTCCCATAACGGTTCTTTTCAGGATGAAATTACCCTGCTTTAAATTAATAAAGCTCACCGGAACTATTTCAGAATGTGCCCCTTTGGGGTCATAATTAACTAAAAGCACCTGGTAAGTATCACCGTCCAGTGCTCCGATTGCCCTGACCCATGTACCTTCCCCGGTCACAGCCAGTCGGTCGCTGCCCAGGCGGGATAAGACTTTAAGGGCTTCCGAACGTGGTTTGTCCAGTATTCCCCAACTGCCGGTCACCGCAAAACTCATGCCGTATTTGACTTTAAACATCAGCTCTCTGGATACAGCTGCCAGATGGGCGGCGCCGACCATTGTATCGTTTGCCCCTCCTTTTTCGTTATCCGGACCCAGTTCCGATACTATTTTTTCCACATTAGAAAAATACGGATGTCCCTCAATCCACCGGTCTACATCCTCTACATCGGCGGTATATTTATTTATATCGGCATCGTATCTGTGCCAGGAGTAAAAATCCATTCGTAAATTATTTTTCAGGATAAAGGGAAAAAAATTATCCACCCAGCTTTTATACAAACCGGTTGTGGCAGGTCCGCCGATTTTAAATGGTTTAACTCCGGCTGCCTGTTCAGCTCCGCGGACGGAATATAAGTACAATGTTCTGTAATCTTTTTTTCCCGACATTTTCCACTCCCCGAAAAGGTCCGGCTCGTTCCATACTTCGTAATATACATCAGAAAGACCCATTTCCCCGCTGAAGTGCTCTATTGTTTTTTGGACTACCAGGGACCACTCTTTCCAGTCCTTTGGCGGTGCTACAGTATCTCCTGATGATATTGCCGCTGGCATATAAGACAGGGAAAAAAACGGCGTTGCCTTGGTGGAAATGATCTGTCTTACCACTCGATCCAGTTGGCTCCAGTCGAAAGTCAGCCCGCTGCTGTTCCTGTTTACCACCCCGAACTGGTCCAGGATATGGTCGATTCTAATATATTGCGGTTTGAGCTCTGCCACTTTTTGTTCATTACCGTTTAAAAATGTAGGCAGATCCTCTCCTCCCTGGGCTAGCCCTCTCCAGACTGCCGGCAGTGGACCCAGTGGATGGTCTGTTTCGATGGCAATTGCGGACAGCCTGCCTTCTGCCCCCACCAGATATCTCACTACTCCATTTGCCAGCTTAAGAATTCCCGGCAGCACCAGTGCCAGCACTATCACCCCCATAAAAGAAATTACTTGTTCCCGGTTTTTCATTACTGTGTCAATTGTACGTTGCCGCACTCCTCTTGACAACAATTAGCACTCGTGATAACTTTCTGCTAAGCATGGATCTCACATCACGCCAAACCCAGATTCTCAAAGCCATTACCGAAGAATACATCTCCAGTGCTGAACCCGTCGCCAGTGAACAAATTGAAAAAAAGTACAGCCTGGGAGTCTCTCCGGCTACCATCCGCAATGAAATGGCTGTCCTGACACACCAGGGATTTTTACATCAGCCTCATACCTCCGCTGGACGTGTACCCACCCCGGTCGCGCTGCGTTTTTATGTGGATCACCTGATGCAGGAAAAGCGCCTGTCTGTGGCAGACGAGGTGTCTTCCAAAGAAAGGGTCTGGGATCAGCGAAACGATTTTGACCGTCTGATGCGCCAGGCTTCACTGGTTCTCGCAGAAAAGACCAAAAACTTGTCAATAGCCATAACCGATCAGGGTGATATTTATTATGCGGGTGTGGCAAATATTCTGGATACACCCGAATTTTTTGATATTGATGTCACCAAGACCGTCCTTTCCCTGCTTGATCAGGAGTCACGCTTAAAACAGCTTTTTTTTGATAGAAATTACGGTCAGGACCCGGTCCATATAGTTTTCGGATCGGATCTCGGATGGCCGTATTTCGAACCCGTAGGTGTTGCTTTTACTTATTTCTCTTCAGGTCAGGGACACCGCGGTTCTTTGGCAGTTATCGGCCCCTGCAGGTTGAATTTCCCTTATGTCATTCCTACCCTTAGATATTTTTCCCAGCTTATTTCCCAGCTGAATGGTAACTGGTAAATTATGTCAAAAAAAACTACCGCGGAAACGTTAAAGGGGCAGATCAAGGTCCTGGATGAGAATTGGAAACGGGCTTTGGCGGATTATCAAAATCTCCTGCGCCGGGTCGAACACGACAAAAAAGAATTTATCCGCCTGTCTAATGCCAACATAATTGCCCGGCTTCTGCCTTCTCTTGATATTATGGAACTCTCTGCTTCCCATTCGCAGGACTTGGGTGTTCAAATGGCCGCCAGGCAGTTCAGGGAAGCTCTGACAGCGGAGGGACTGGAAACTATTTCACCTCAGGAAAAAGATCCGTTTAATCCGGAATTTCAAGAATGTACAGAGACTTTACCGGCAGAGAGCGATCATGCGGAGAATACAATCGCCGAACTTGTATTAAAAGGGTATCGCATAGGCGATTATGTCCTGCGCCCCGCTAAAGTGAAAGTTTACAAAACCGAAACCCAAAAATCACAGACTGCTGACAATATTAATTGAACACCTGCCTGCCGGCATGCAGGTTGAATATTTACATATAAATATTAAAATATAATATATGGCCTCATCAAAAATAATCGGAATAGATCTCGGCACCACCAATAGTGCCGTAGCGGTCATGGAAGGCGGAAATCCGAAAGTAATTCCCGCGGCAGATACCGGCAGAAACGTCACTCCTTCCGTCGTGGAACCCGTAAAAAATCTGGTCGGAGATGTAGCCAAACGTCAGATGATCTTGAATCCTCAAAATACGATATACAGTGTCAAACGCCTCATGGGCAGAAAGGCTGCTGACCCGGAAGTCAAACGTACCGAAGATATGGTCCCCTATAAAATAGCCGCCGGAAAAGACAATATGGCGGTAGTGGAAGTACAGGGCAAGCAGTATACCCCTCAGGAAATCTCAGCCATGATTTTGCGGACTATGAAAGCCCATGCCGAAGCTTATCTGGGAACTCCGGTGGAGAAAGCTGTCATTACCGTCCCTGCGTATTTTGACGACTCCCAGCGTCAGGCCACCAAGCAGGCTGGTGAAATAGCAGGATTAAAAGTGGAAAGAATCATCAACGAACCTACAGCAGCCGCCCTGGCTTATGGCTTGGATAAAAAAAACGCCCACACTGTGGCTGTCTACGACCTGGGAGGGGGGACTTTTGACATATCCGTCCTCGAGCTGGGAGAAGGAGTATTTGAAGTCAAGGCTACCAATGGCGATACCCACCTGGGTGGGGACGATTTTGACCAGGCTATTATGGAATGGATTATTTCCGAATTCCGCAAAGAACATGGCGTCGATCTCAAGAAAGACAATCAGGCTCTCCAGCGGATCAGGGACGCGGCGGAAAAAGTCAAAATAGAACTTTCCTCCAGCATGGAGGCGGATATAAATCAGCCTTATATTACCCAGAAGGACGGTTCTCCCCTGCATCTCACCCTTCGTCTTACCCGGGCAAAACTTGAATCTATTGTCGAGCCGCTGATTCAAAAAACAATCGCTCCCGTAAAAGCGGTTTTGGCAGACGCCAAAAAGGACATTAAGGATATAGATGAAATTGTCATGGTTGGAGGAATGACCCGTATGCCTAAAGTTTTGGAGGTTGTCAAAAGTTTTTTTGGCAAGGAACCAAACCGCAGCGTCAACCCCGATGAAGTTGTTGCCATTGGTGCCGCTATCCAGGGAGGGGTTTTGACAGGGGATGTCAAAGACGTAGTGCTTTTGGATGTGACTCCTCTGACCCTTGGTCTGGAAACATTGGGTGGGGTGATGACCCCTCTTATTGAAAGAAACACCACGATTCCTACCAGTAAATCCCAGATCTTTTCTACCGCCGCGGACACCCAGACTTCCGTCGAAATCCATGTCCTCCAGGGGGAGCGCCCTATGGCCGCAGACAATAAAACATTAGGCCGGTTTATTTTGGATGGTATTCCGCCTGCCCCCCGCGGCGTGCCCCAGATTGAAGTCGTATTCGATATTGATGCCTCGGGTATTCTCAAAGTCTCCGCCAAAGACAAGGCCACCTCCAAAGAACAGCACATAACCATCACCAACTCTACTAATCTGGATGAAAAAGAAGTAGAGAGAATGAGGTCTGAAGCCGAGAAGTTTTCCGCTCAGGATACGGCAAAAAAAGCCCAAATAGAAGCCCGAAACCAAGCTGACACTCTCATCTTCACTGCCGAAAAGACCCTGAAAGATGCCGGTGACAAAGCCCCTGCCGACCTCAAGTCCGAGGTGGAAACCAAAGTCCAAAACCTCAAAAGTATACTTGAAACCGGGACTAAGGAAGATTTGGAAGCTAAATCCAAAGATTTGATGGAAACCGAGGACAAAAAAGATGATAAAGGCCCGGATAAAGGTACTCCCGAAGAGGGCGAAGTCGTCAGCTGATCCCCAGAAAAGCAATCGCCTGTTCTCTGAGCGGAAGACCGGGAGTGAGCTCAAAAAGTTCATTTGTAACTTTTTCACCCGAAATCAACCATCTTTTTATTAATCCCAATTCCTGCGGATTATATATATTTCGTACCCGCGTTAACACATATTCCTGACCTTGTTCAGTATCAAATAATTTCGTTTCAGAACCCATTATTTGCATGTGGGCTTGCTCCATCAAGCCGATTACGGCTACGTGTGCGAAAATTAATTTCTTTTCAGCATCAGATGCCGGCTTCGGCTAAACTTAACCCCATAGTGAAGGAATAATAAACCTTAACTTAAATTTTGGCAAGAACTTGTTAACACTGGCAACAGTTTAACCCGTCTGTTATATTTATCTCTGTTCATGCCAGATCCAATTCCCCAACCCGACAATCCTCCTGCTGTCGTCCCTACTCCGGTTCCGCTTAAACCGACCAGTGCCCCGGTGAAAATCCGCGAGCCAAAGCATAATTTTTCTTCCACACAGGGTTTGCTTTCCCGTCTGCAGGAACTAACCGGGACCCCGGTGATTAGCTACTATAACTCAGCCCGTTCTTCCATGGTCCAGAGTCATCCGGACCTGTTTTTAGATCAGCTGCA
>LCNU01000003.1 GCA_001001375.1 Candidatus Amesbacteria bacterium GW2011_GWC1_47_15
AATAAAATCACCAACGCAAATATTCCCATCTGCCATTTTTTCTGAAATCTTGCGGACGATTTTGTTTTTTAATGGAATAGGATACGTGCCTTCCCAACCGTAAAAGGTCAAAAATATATTTTGACTTCTATTAATTAATTTATAAGGGATTATCCAAAAAAATACGTCATGAATATGAATTATGTCAGCCCAATTTAACAACTCCTCGTTGTTTTTAAACCACCTCCAAATTAAATATTTTTTCTTTCGCTCATTTTGGTAATCTACTGGTATCCGATAAATGGAATGGCGATGAATTTTATCGTTAGTTTTTAATTTAGTATCAAATTGTTCCGTAATAATAATAACTTGATATTTTTTATCGAAACGCTTAACTAAATTAAGAGTAAATTTTTCTACTCCACCTAAATGAGGGTCGTATAGTCGGGTTAAAATTAATAATTTCATAAATTCGCTATTGACAGATAAGCAATTAATGTTTCAACATTTAATATATAAACAAGAAATACAAACTATATCTTCTTAAAGTAATTATACCTTGTATAACTTTATTGTTTCTAAGTTCGAATTCTGTTTACTCGAGTTATTTATATTGGTCTGAGACATTAAATTTTCCATACCCACTAGCAAGTCATTCAACACATACTGTAGAAAATAAGATTTTCATCGTTGGAGGGGCGGGTAACAGTGGTCAAGTATCAAATGTTATTGAAGGCACTATAGATACTAACACGGGGCAAATCGTTTCTTGGAAGTTTTCCTCTAAACCTCTTCCTATAACCAATTATTGGCACGTTGGTTACACCTTAAATAATAAAATACTCATTGCGGGAGGTACATATTATCCACCAGGGGTTAATTCGCGAAAAAGTGTTTATATTAATGAAATAGATAATAGTGGCGATCTTACTGAATGGAAGAAACTGAATGATTTACCGATAGATGTGGAGGGAATTTCACTAGCCGGATCGGCAATGGTTGGGGATTATATATATTTTATTGGAGGTGCAACATGGACTGGGAGTTATATCACAAAAAGAAATGAAAAAGTTCTATTTGCCAATTGGAAAAGTATTAACGATTATATTTCTTGGGATTTCACCACTCCGTTACCCCAACCACTGGAAGGTCCAGGAGTAGTTGGTGTCAGAAATTCGATAATCGTAGTTGGGGGACAATCTCCGAATGGACCATCTAATAAGACCTATATCGGAAATGTGACTTTCGACGGAAAAATACTAGACTGGATGGAGGTAAATTCTTTACCTGCACCGATATATCGTCCAGCAATTACCTCTATTGGCGACTATGTCTTTATTGGCGGCGGTGTTAGTAACGGTACAGAATCCAACAAAGTTTATTATGCAAAAGTAACATCAGAAAATGGGTTTGAAGGGTGGAATCAAATTTCACCTTTACCTGGCTACTATTGTTGTTCGTCTATGATTATTAGTAATAATTATATTTTTAATCTTAATGGTGTTCTTAGTGGAGGTTTTACAAATAAGGTCTATATATCGCACTTAAAGGATTTTATTTCGACCTCACCTCCACCTTCTCCCCCGATAATACCCAATCCATTAGTTCTTATTCCAGGTATGGGAGGGAGTTGGAATTATGAGGCGATTGTACATGGGAGAGATGAGAAAAACGATAAATGGAAAGGGATGCCGTATTATTTTAAAGAGACGTACGGTGGGCTACTGCACGCCTTGGAAGATGCAGGTTATGAAAAAGAAAAGAACCTTTATATCTATTATTATGACTGGAGAAAAAATATTACTTATAACGCCTTGGAGTTGGACTCTTTCATCAAAGATAAGGTCTTAAAAGATAAACTGGAAAATACCAAAGTGGATATGGTTGGACACAGCATGGGTGGATTGATTGCCAGGAAATATAATCAGTATTTTAAATCAGAGAACGTAAATAAAGTTATCACTTCCGGAAGCCCACATAAAGGAACAGGGATGGTGTTTAGGCTTTGGGAAGGAGCTGATTATTCGGATATGGAAGGACTTATGGGACCGGCGTTAAGAACATACGTTAATATCCACAATAAAAACTATAAAACTAATGTGGAGACGATACAAAAGTCCGCACCGTCTGTTCTGGATCTATTCCCAATGTGGGATTTCTTAAAAGATAGTGGGGGTAGTTTGAAAAGCGCGGAGAGTATACATTGGAAAAATGAATTTATACCGACCCTTGATCCCCTATATGAGTTATCAAACCCGGGAACAACCACAATTTTCGGTACCGGACATGACACAATCAAGTACATAAAGATCGAAGACAGGAATGACAAAGACGAAACTTTCGGGAAATGGATCGACGGAAAGCCGGTTTCCCAAGAATATGAAATCGGAGACGGAGCAATATTGGCCGCAAGCGCCCGGATTCCCGAGATAAATTTTGTTGAGGAACTAAACTCCAATCACGGAGAATTGATGACAAAAGCGACCGCTCAATACAATCTTCTCAAGTCCTTGGGTATCGACTCCAGTAAAATTAAGGTGTATCCCAACAATAATTTTCCGGGTTTTGGAAAAGTTATCGTATTGACCGTAGCTTCTCCAGTGGAATTCTCGCTTGAGGATCCGGTAGGGGAAATCTATGAACCAGATGACGGATTTTTGATGCTTCGGAAACCCGGCTCGGGCAACTACAAGGTGCACTTGGAAGGGGTAGAGAGTGGTGATTTTACAATTTATTTCGGAAGAATAAACGATGGTGATGAAGCTTGGGAAGAAGTTTCGGGGCATATTTTTGAAGACGGTATAGCAACTTATGAATTTGATGTTGATTTTGATTCTCCTAATCTGGGTGCTGACCCATTAAAAAACGCCATTGAACGACTAGAGGATCTTTTACAAGGTTAAAAAGATCGACCAGCTTCTACAAGAGATCCAAACAGGGAAATATAAGAAATCATTTAACAAAGATGTGGAAGAGCGAATCACGCAAGACCTGAATACCGTCAGGCAGGATATGGAACAGGACATGGAGGACAGGTAAAAATTTTTCGTGGTATTCTGAAACAGCATGAGGTTGTTTGCCGGACTGTTTATTCTCGCTTCTTCGATATTTTTGATTCATTATTTCTTTTCCGGAGAAGCGGTTTACGGAGACGGGATAGATTACTGGGTACACTTAAGAAGTATTTATTTTGACCATGACTTGGATTTTACCAATGAATATAAACACATATTCAGTCCCGAAAATAACAATTCGAATAATGAAATTGTCTCACCATTTGTTCTGAAAACGTCCTTAACAAGCACGGGTAAAGCAGATAACCCTCACACTGGGGGGACAGCTTCACTGCTTTGGCCGTTTTTTGGAGCTGCAGACGTTGCAATACTGGCGGGCCTGAACGGGATCAGAAACGGATATTCGGATATTTATCAAATATCGGTAGGATTGGGTTCGGTCATACTGGGAATCGCAGGAGTTTTTGTAGGTTCCCTTTTGGCCATAAAAACCGGAGTTAAAAGAAGTTGGGCCAGGTGGGGCGCGGCCGGAATATTTTTGGGCAGTCCCCTACTCTACTACGGCAGCTATGACGTAATCAACTCCCACACGGCAATATTTCTTGCAGTCAGTTTATTTTGGTATATACTTTTTTTTAGCAAAAATAAAGCAAACAAAAGATTGGTGTTTTTGGGAGCATTGGCAGGATTGGCTGCTTCAATTCGGATGCAGGAAGGTCTGCTACTGATCTTCGGGATATTTTGGTTGATAGGAAACAAGACTGAAAGAAGAGCGGATATATCGTTTTTGATGTCGGGATTTCTTATTGTTTTCTGGCCAGTGTTGTACCAATGGAAATATTTATACGGCGTATGGTGGCCTCAGACTTATCTGGCATCCGGACACATATTCCGAGGATGGACAGGAAGCCTGCTGCACGGCACTAACGGTCTCTTTTCCAGAACACCGGCCTTATTTTTAATCCTGATCAAGCTTCCGCAACTGATAGTCAAAAAGCGTGAAGTGAGATATTTAACCCTATATTTTCTGGCACAGATGCTGGTAATCACCTGGCAGGGGGGATGGAGAGATGCAGCGTATGGAGCGAGGATGTATATTTCTTCTTTACCCCTGTTTACTATTTTACTGGCAGCATTTCTTCAAATACTTACAAAATACATGGGTGGAAAAACAGCGATACTTGTAGTCTTGGTTTTTGCCTTAACAAATTTATTAAGTATCGGAAGCTTTATATTTAAGGAAAAAGAGGTTAATTCCGGAAACAAACGAGGACTGGAAGAGCATGCTCTGGACAGGCTGGAAAAATTACTAGGAAGATAGACGGGACACAACGATAATATTCTTTTTGATCCCGTTTATTGGTATATGATAGCCGGTGGAATAGTCCCTGATGGCATTATATAAAATGTCCTGAGGATAGACGTAGGCTTTTCCCTGGCGGGTACCGGGATCATTAGTAATAAATTCCTTTTTTACCGGATCGTAACCCTTGACCACGAGCATGTGCCGTTCAGGACCAGGAGCAGTAAAATTCGGATTGTTAAGCAGCCGGCCATTCATTGGGGCTATAATCACTGATCCCGAATAAAGAATATCGATTATCTGATCCAAAGATACATCCTCCAAATATTCCACGGATGGGTAGGAGAAATAACCTTTAATTATCCTGTCTACGGTATCCCGGGCTGAAGTGTCGCGGCTTTCGCCGTATTTTTCCTGCAAATAAGAAGATATGTCCAGTACTTTTTCCAACATCGTTTCCCCAGTCAACCCGAGGCCCTTACCCCATTGGACGGCGATGTAAGAAGACGCTTCTTCGCAGCCGTCCTGTTGGCGGGAATCTTTCCAGTCGCCGAACGGAGCCTGAGCAGCAAAATCCATTTTGTTGTCCACTTTATTTCTGACTCCTGTAGGAGTAGGAAGAGGCGTCAGAGACGGGGAAAAACCAATAGTGGGTTCAGGCTCGACAGTCGGGGACGGCAGAAGCAGGCGTGAGACCGGAGTAGAAAATGAACGGGTAAATCCATAAACGACCAGGAACCCGATAACGAAGGTGATGGAGATTATTTTTAATATAGTGGGCACTGAGGGATTCGAACCCCCGACCTCACGGATGTGAACCGTGCGCTCTAACCAGCTGAGCCAAGTGCCCAAACGGACAGGTGGACAAATTTTACCACAGCAATTATCATTGGTTGGTATGTTTAGGCAAAAAATGAGGCGGGGATCTATCGCAATTTTGGACGCTCTGGAGCCGGTAATACTTGCTTTTGCCATTTTTATGATGGTTTATTTATTTCTGTTTCAACCTCACAAGGTGGATGGCAGGTCAATGTACCCTAATTTTGAAGACAGAGAATACATTCTGACAGATAAAGTGACTTACAGAAGAATCGATCCGCAAAGGGGGGATGTAATTGTATTCCACGCTCCACCTCCTTATGACAGTGACTTTATAAAAAGAATAATCGGTATGCCGGGTGAGGTAGTCATGATTAAGGCCGGCGCCGTGCACATAAATGGAGTGGAATTGGAAGAAGAATATTTACCTGTCAATTTCGTCACTAATGAAAAAACTTTTTTAAGGGATAGTGTCCCTTACAGGATACCGGAGGGATATTATATTGTACTGGGGGATAACAGAAATTACAGTTCAGACTCAAGAGAATGGGGGCCGATATCGAAAAAGGCAATTGTAGGGAAAGCCTGGATCAGGTATTGGCCAGCAGACAGAATCGGCATGGTCCCACACCAAAAATACGGTTTCTGATTTGATAATTATTTATGAAGTTACTGACCGGATTACTTTATTCAGACGTTCGTCGGTCTCTTCCAGATTACCCTTAAAAATGGTGGTCAATCGAGTTTCCGCACGGGATCGCGATAATCTGACAATAGTTCCCGGTTTGCCGCCCAGAGAGTCTTCCAATTGGAGACGCAAGGCTTCGATTTCATCGCTTACTTCATGAGCCGGACGGAAGCCTACAGTTTTGGGTTTTTGACCGGCTATAACCCGCATTTTCCTGGCAAGTTCTTCCGCACGACGTACAGATCCTGATTCTTTCAGGATTATTTTATACGCCTCGACAATCATTCGGGGCTCATCAATTGCCGCGAGAGCCCGAGCATGACCTTCCGTAATCAGACCTGTCAACAAACCATCTTTCAATGCGTCCGGTAAAGTTAGTAATCGTAAAGAGTTGCTGATATAGGCGGGGCTCTTGCCGATCCTCTGGCATATTTCGCTGTTGGTTAGACCAAATTCGGTGATTAATCTTTCAAAGGCTTTTGCTCTGTCTATTGCATTAAGATCGGTCCGCTGGACATTTTCCACAATCGCCATTTCCAGCATTCCCTGGGGAGTAGTCTCTTTTATCAAAACAGGGACGGTTTTTAAACCTGCCAGTTTGGATGCTCGCCAGCGACGTTCTCCGGCAATAATCTGGTATCCTGCCGGAGTCTTTGCTACCACCAGAGGCTCCAAAATCCCGTGTTCTCTAATGGAATCTACCAAATCTACCAATGACTCAGGAGTAATGATACCGCGCGGCTGAAGAGGATTGGCTTGTAAAGAATCAATATCGAGATCGACTATTTGTTGGTTCATTGAACAGTAACGATCTGACGCCCCTGGCGACGAATGAATTTAAGCACTCCATCTTTTATGGAATAAAGCGTGTAGTCACGACCCATTTTTACTCCGACACCCGGCCTGACTTTACTGCCCTTTTGGCGAACGATGATATGACCGGATTTCACTGTTTCCCCGCCAAAAACTTTCACCCCAAGACGTTTCCCCCTACGGTTTCCTTTTTGTCTGGTCGACCCACCCGCTTTTGTGTGCGCCATTTCTTATATAAATTAAATAACTTTAGACAATATATATATAATTTTCACGAATGTCAAGAGAGGTTTTTACACAACCTTGCGGGAACGTTTGGCAGGCGTACCATCAATGCTTTCGATCTTAATACGGCTTAATTTTGAACGGAAACCAATAGTTCTCCTATGCCGGCTTTTGGCTTTATAAGTCGAGACCCTAATCTTTTCACCAGCCGCCTGGGAAAGGTGAACGGCACTGACTATAATTCCGTCTATATAAGGCTTTCCGATAGTTACATTATCCCCGTCGGAGACCATAAGAACCTGATTCAGTTCGATTTTTGAATCTATGGGTGACTCCAGCTTATCAACAATGAGCTCCTGACCCGGAGTTACCAGATATTGGGATGCGCCGATTTTGACTACAGCCTGCATGGGAAGTATTTTAACAAATAAACGGGAATTTGGCTATGAAACTATTTATTAATGAATTTGTATAGAAAGCGGCTGGTGCTGACGGGTGGAAATAGAATTAATTATACCCAAAGTGAAGGCCATGGATACAAGGGAGGAGCCACCGTAGGAAATAAAAGGGAGAGTAATACCTGTAATCGGAGCAATTCCAAGATTCATACCGATATTTACAAATATCTGAAAAGTCAGCAATGCCATTATTCCCAGACAGAAGGCAGACGCAGCAGGATCTGAAACGGATTGTGAAATTTCATATATCCGCCTAAGCAATAAAAGGAATAATAATACGACAACCATACTTCCGACAAAACCCAACTCTTCACTCAGAGAAGCAAAAATAAAGTCAGTATGATGCTCAGGCAGAAACCTGAGTTGGGATTGAGTTCCCTGCCCCAAACCCCTGCCTGAAAGTTGACCTGAACCGACGGCAATTGTTGATTGAATAACATGGTATCCTTGCCCCAAGGGATCAGCATTCGGATTGATAAAGCTAGTAATTCTTTGCCGCTGGTAATCTCTGAGAGCAAAATGATATATAGGAAGTGCCATTATTATCATTACTCCGTAAACAGATACCAGTTTCTTAAAACTTACCTGCGAAGAAAATATTGTCAGCCACCCTACCCCGACGATTAAAGTCGTACCCAAGTCAGGCTGAATAAATATCGCGATGAGTGGAATTATACCGAGAAGCAACAGCCAGCGAAGCTTATTGTCCCATTCAGATGCGGCAACGACCGCAAAAAAAAGCATTAATACCGGTTTGACCAGTTCCGATGGCTGAAGTGAAAAAGGACCTAAAAATAACCAACGCTGGGATCCTCTGCTGTAAAGACCAAAAAATAATGGACTGATCAAAAAGAGCATAGAGAGAATAAATAAGGGAAAGTATAGGGAAAACAAAATACGATAATCGATTTGCGAAAAAAGAATAAAAATAAATACGGCAACAATAGAAAATATTACCTGATCCGACCAAAGCTGGGGTGAAATGCTTTTGAGCAGCAATAATCCCAACACCAATAAAAACCCAACAGGCAATACTACTTTGAAATCTAAACTGAATCTGGGCATGGAAATTTAGATCAATTCAACAACGATGTTTTCCCCGGGAAAAAATTCTGTAGCAAGCGTCTGAATTTTTATTTTTTCTATTAATTCCCGACTGTCCGGTAAAGGTGCCCTCAGACGAATCGGCTGGTCGAGTCTGGCATTGAGCCGCTTCCGTTCTTCCTGAATCCGACGAATAAGTTCACGTGCTTTACCTTCTTCAACGAGTTCGGAATCTAAGTCTAGGTCTAAGCTGACTGATAAATCAGCAGCTTTTTGCCAAACCAGAGATTTGACATTAACTTCGTCCAGGAGCAATTGATTTAATTCCGGCACAAGCGGATCCTGTGGGGAAAATACGGTTAATGTCCGAAGCGGCTGACGCACTCGGGTTCCTGATTCTTTCCGGACAGAAAGGGCCTTTTCCACAATTTTGCGCACGTATTTCATATCTTCGACCAATCGGGTATCCTGTTTACTCATTTTAGATCCAGCAGGCCAAGAAGAAAGATGAACACTTTCCTCCCCTGACAGGTTCCTGTAAATTTCCTCTGAAATGAAAGGGGTGAACGGGGCAAGCAGCCGGCAGAGGGTGGTGAGCAAGGTATAGAGAGTAAAATGACTGGCCTCTTTGTCCTTTGAATCCTGCGCGGAAGGACCTACTCTTTCACGGGAACGGCGGACATACCATAGAGAAAGATCAGAAACAAGTTCTTCAATTGTGCGTGATGCAGTATAGGCATCATACTTGTCCAACGACTGAGTGACCAGTTTCAACGTTTGGTTTAAACGGACAAGAATCCATCTGTCAAGTATTGAGTAATGAGTTGCGGGTAAGGGGTATTGAGGTCTAAAATTGTCCAGGTTGGCGTAAGTGACAAAGAAGTTGTACACATTCCACAAAGTCAGAATAAAGCGCCTACGCGTTTCATCGGCTTTTTGATATCCAAAAAGCAGGTTTGATTCAGGATTTTGAGTAGAAAACATCCAGCGCATAACATCGACACCAATCTTATCCGCACCTTCGTTGAATTCGATCGAATTACCCCAAGATTTGTGCATAGGCCGACCGTCCTCTGCCAAAAGTGAAGCAAAACCCAGTACCGTCTTGAATGGGTTGGTTTTGGCCAGTACCGTACCCATCGCTAAAAGGGAATAAAACCAATTTTTAAACTGGCCGGGGAAAGATTCGGTGATAAAATCTGCCGGAAACCACCCTGACGGCAGGGTGGAAAAAGATACGATTCCGGCGTCCAGCCAAGGATTTCCCACATCATGTATCCGCGGAACCGGTTCGCCGCAATCTGTGCATTTGATTTTGACCTCATCAATCCAGGGACGGTGAGGTGAATTTCCCTCAAATAACTCCCATCCGGATACAGCCCGCGATTTGAGTTCGTCTTTACCACCGATAACTTCAAATTTACCGCACGACGGACACTCATAAACAGGCAGTGCCAACCCCCAGTATCGGTTTTTTTTGGAGATCAACCAATCGTGCATATTGTCCAGCCAATCCAATTCCCTATCCAATCCGAAATCCGGCAGCCATTTAATCTTTTTAGCAACGGAGATCATTTGTTTACGAAGTGTCAGTCCTTTCGCGTGAGTCGGATCCGGTTTATCCATGGCTATATACCATTCCTGAGCAACTTTCCAAACCAGTTCGGTTTTGCAGCGCCAGCAGGCAGGATACCGGTGAGTAAAGTTGTGGATATGAAATACCCAGTTTTCGCCTTTACTGTCCTTATCGCTCAAGTAATCCAATATTATTTCCGGATGTTTTTTGGCGTTTTGTCCCGCCAGCCAATCTAATCCGGGTAAATAATCCGCGTTATCGGCAATTACCTCAATCAATGGCAGACCTATTTTCTGCCCTAATTTAAAATCCTCCACACCAGCTGAAACTGCCGTATGGACCAAACCCGTCCCTTCCTCTACGCTAATCGGCATTATTCGCGGGTCGGACGCAACAACGGTATGGAAAAGAGGATGTTCTGAAACTTGCTTTACGGCTAGTAAATCGTCAAAAGGCCCCCGATATTTCAACCCTAACAATTTTTTACCGGGAACAGTTTTTAAAAGAGCCGCATAGCCGCTTTTGAATACCGTTTCTACCAGATCTTTAGCGACCCAGAAATTAAAACCGCTATTGCCTTTGACAAGAGTGTAGTCGATTTTCGGATCCACCGTTACCGCGATATTGGCAGGCAGAGTCCAGGGTGTGGTAGTCCACACAAGCAAGAATTCATTTTCACGGCCGATGACCGGAAGTTTCAGATAAATAGACTTATGAGTAACTTCTTTATAATCCTCGGTCAGCATTTCGTGTTGGGAAATCGCTGTTTCACAACGGGGGCACCAGGGAACCGAATCCAGGCCTTTGTAGACCCATCCCCGATCATAGCAAACCTTTAGAAATTGCCAAATTGAATAATTATTTTCGTCTGACATTGTGAAATATGATTTATCCCAATCCATGAAATATCCCAAACGTTTACTCTGATCTGTCTGGATTGAGGAATATTTATATACCCTTTCCTTGCATTTGTTGACAAAATTGGCGACACCATAATCCTCAATATCTTTTTTGGACTTAAAACCCAAATCCTTTTCCACTTCTACCTCTACCCACAATCCCTGACAATCGAAACCATTTTGATATCTCTGCTTATACCCCAAATAAGTATAATATCTCTGCCAGAGGTCTTTATACGTCCTTCCCCAGGCATGATGAACGCCCATCGGATTGTTAGCAGTGATCGGTCCATCCAAAAAGGAAAATGTTTTTTGAGATGAGTCGTTTTTATGGAGATATTTTTCAACTATTCCGGAATCGTACCACCACCTGAGAATCTCTCTTTCCAAAGCCGGAAAATCAACCTGGGGAGATACCGGTTTAAAGACCATGAAGAGATTTTAACAAATTAATAAGGATCTATCTGTCTCACTTGAATAGAGAATCCTTAAAGGAGTATCCTTTTTATTGAAATGCCGGCAAAGAACGTGCTTAAGCAGTATGTCGATAATGGTTACTATCACCTGTACAATCGGGGAGTAGAAAAGAGAATAATTTTTTCTGATAAGGAAGATGAAGCGGTGTTTTTATCCTACCTGAAAAATTATCTAATACCTAAAAATACTCTTGAATTGAGTTCGTTATTAAGTAACAGTAATTCTTTGGCGGTTGAAAAGGCTGAAGCGGTAAGATTGTTAAGGTTAAACAATTTTTCTGCAGAAATCGACTTGTTAGCTTTTTGTTTAATGCCAAACCATTTCCATTTACTAGTAAAGCAAAACAGTTCCAGATCTATCGAAATGTTTATGCGCTCACTTGGAACAAGATATGTTCAATATTTCAATCACAAGCATGGAAAAAGGGTGGGGGGACTTTTTCAGGACACATATAAAGCAGCATCAATCGAATCCGAAGAACAACTTTTGCACCTGACTCGGTATATACATCTTAACCCTTACATTAAAGCAGTATCCTTAAAGGACTCTCCTCACCCCTCTTCCTATAAAAATTATCTGGGAATAATCAAGCAGAATTGGGTTAAACCACAAAAAATATTAGAGCTCTTTTCGAAAACCGGGGTAAATTCTTATGAGCATTTTGTTGAAGGTCATGAATGGGACGCTGATTCTTTGAGTTTTATTTCGGAAGTTATTTTAGAAAAGGATACTCCTTGAAGGAGTATCCTTTTGCCATTTTTTAATACAAACGCTTCTACTCCAGCGGGGTCCCCATTTTTTGCAACCCGATTAATTATTTCCAACGCCGTAAGCTTTTATATTATAAGGGATTTTTAATTGATTATTTTCCCTGTCTTAAGAAAGCCGGGATATCCCAATCGTCTTCCTGGGGTGTATCGTCCGTCTGATCGGCTGGAGGGGCCGGATTGGCCACTGGTGCAGACACCGGTGGATTAGCAGTAGGCTGGTTCCTGGGTTTTTCACTGACCAGTCCTGTGGAAATTGGACTGCTGCCCGGCTGGGGCCGCTGTCGGCTCATCATACTGGCCAAACGAGCCCTGGTCTCATCAAAACCGGTGGCAATGACGGTAATTCGCATCTGGTCAATGAGTTTTTCGTCTATGGCTGAACCGAAAATGATATTGGCATCCGCATCCGCGGCTTCTGAAATAATCTTGGCCGCTTCGTCTACTTCCGCCATGGTCATATCCGGTCCGCCAGTGATATTGAAAAGCACGCCTTTGGCACCTTCTATAGACACTTCCAGGAGAGGTGAGGAGATTGCGGCCCGTGATGCCATTTGTGCACGGTTGTCCCCTACTCCGGTGCCAATACCCATCAAAGCCGAGCCCGCATCTTTCATGATAGATTTCACATCGGCAAAATCTACATTGATAAGGCCGGGAACTGTAATAATGTCGGAAATCCCCTGAACACCCTGCGTAAGAACCGAGTCCGCCACTCTGAAAGCTTCCAGCAGCGTCATTTTGCGGTCTATGACATCGAGCAGCCGCTGGTTGGGAATGACGATGAGAGTATCAACCTTATCCTTCAGCTTCTCAATACCCTCTTCCGCGTTGACCATTCTCCTGGCCCCTTCGAAAGCAAAAGGTTTGGTGACGATCGCAACTGTCAGAGCTCCCAATTCCTTAGAAATTTCAGCAATTATCGGCGCCGCACCCGTACCCGTACCTCCACCCATGCCGGAAGTTATAAATACCATATCCGAATCCACAAGAAATTCCTTCACCTTTTCCCGGGATTCTTCTGCCGCCTGGGCGCCGATTTCCGGATTGCCGCCCGACCCCAAACCCCGGGTCAGATTATCCCCAATTTGAAGTTTGGTGGTAGCCAGGTTGGTGAGGAGTACCTGGGCATCAGTATTTACGACAATAAATTCAACACCCTGAATGGTGCCGCTGTTTATCATGGAGTTTAGCGCATTGCCGCCGCCCCCTCCGACACCTATGACCTTTATCCGGGCGAGCCTACCCACATCTGGTTTGACTAATGCCATGTTTGATTGTTTTTCTAATTATACGGGCAGAAGCAATCTTACTCTTTCAATTGTTGATTTTAACAGGGGGATTCAGGGCAGTAAAGTCTTAACCCACTGAGTGATTTTGCCAAAAACATTTTTCACGGGTAATTTGTCTAATGAAGGGAAAGAAATTCCCTTTGAAGAGTGACTGATGCTCTGATCTTCAAATCGATTACGTGCATATTTGAGCAATCCTACCGACGCAGCAAACGCAGGATTGTCAATATCATCAATAAGTCCCGAAATACCGGTAGGTTTACCGATCCGCACCGGCATAGCCAAAGTCCTTTTTGCAGATTCAGTAATACCAACTGTCAGTGCGCCGCCTCCGCATAATACCAATCCCGATGGGGTAAGTCCGGCCAAGCCGCTTTTTTTGATTTCTCCGGCTATCATTTGAAACATTTCGTTCAGGCGAGGCCGGATAATGCCTTCTGACAAGGTTTTATTGGATAGAGTTTTGACATCTTCGGGAAGCCGGAGAGAACTGACATCGATTTCATCTTCTTTTGTCTTGACGGTTCCCAAGTGAATCTTGATTTTTTCTGCACTTTCCAGGGATACCCGCAAACCGGCTGCCAGATCCTTGGTGACATTTATGGCTCCGACCTGCAACACGGCAGAGTAAGACAAGGCGCCTTCCACAAAAATAGCAACACTCATAGTCCCCCCGCCGATGTCTACCAATACTACCCCCAATTCTTTTTCGGTATCGGAAAGGACTGCTTCACTTGCGGATAGCCCCGAAAATACCAAGCCGGCCACGTCGCATCCGACTTCACTGACACATTTTGTAAGATTCTTGATGACGGGTGAAGAACCAATTACGATATGAGTGTCCACTTCCAGGCGAACACCTGTCATTCCCACCGGGTCTTTCACGCCCTCCTGACTGTCTACGGTATACTGCCGCGGCAGCACATGAATTATCTCTGAAGAAGTGGGAAGTGAGACTGCCCGGGCTGCTTCCAACACCCGCCGAACGTCTTCCGGGTTTATTTCCCCGTGAGGCTGGGAAACAGCGACTACACCATGACTGTTGTGTGAACCGATATGAGGACCGCCGACCGATACCCAGGCTTGCGGTATGTTATATCCGGCCATTCTCTCAGCAGACTCCACAGCTTCTTCTATGGCAGACACGGCCTCTTCGATATTCACTATCTGACCCTTACGAACACCTTTGGATACGGAAGACGAAGCACCTACTACATGGAGTTTCTCCGATTCTTCTTCACGATACTGGGCGATCAGCGCAGTGATCTTTGAGCTTCCAATATCTATGGCAGAAATAATTTTACTTTTGGCCATGTGGCTTATCCATTATAACCTCCACTACTGATTTTGCAAAAACCTGAAATGCTAATAAGATACTACGGGGTCAAGAAAGCGTAAATCAATTATTGCCGGTAAGTCGGATTTTATTCTGCCCCGGTCAAATATTTTCTGCAGGGCCGGCTGCCATGAATCCACGGGGCGGGCAATATCTATCAGCACTTTTGTACTTGCTCCGACGTGGGCTTCCAATATAGAGCTTTTCAGAAACCCGACCACACGGGACGGGGAATAAGGACTCAAGATGCTGAGTGCTTTAAGCGCCTGAGTTTCCAGGGGTGATAGCTGTCCCGGGGGGGAAGACAACACCAGCAAAGGTAATCCGGAGACAGTGGCCTCACCATATGTCCAACCTTCGTCATCCACGCTGGTAGCTTCCCCCAGAACAGAAGAACTTACGGCGCCGATCGGCCTTCTCAGATTCACAGCCAATACCAAGGTGGACGGAAGACGGCGATATACATTCAGGTTTTTGATTTCCGGAAATTTTTTTAGATCATTCCTAATCTTACTAACCGGCAAGGGTTTGATAAGCGTCCGTCCAACCAACCATGTCAGTTGACCAACGTAATCCGGGGGGCATAAACCAAACTGGGTGTAACATTCCACCTCACGTGCGCGAAAAAGCTGTATGCTAAGTATTACTGACAGAAATATGACTGAAATGAATAAAGGTTTTTTACGGGACTTTTTATGAGTGGCATGTGATTTGTTTACGTTCATACAATTTCTGAAAAAATTAATTTCTCCAGTTTATCCTCTGAGCCTGTTTCCAAAACGATGGGTTCCGGACTCAATGTCAACGCTTCATCTAATTTCCGACTTAAGCTTTCGGGTGACAGGTCCTTTTGCTCCAAGAGGACTGCCTGGCCGGATGATATAAGTATCCGGGCATTGGCATTTTGCTCACTGTGAGAAGACTGCGGGATTGGTATCAAGACAGCAGGGATGCCCAGATATGCCAACTCGTAAATAATATGCGCACCCGCCCGGCTGACGACCAACGAGACCTGTGAAAGAATGGTTCTTAAATTTTCGGAAGAAATGTAATCGTAGACAAGATATTTAGACTGCTGCTCTAATGTAAGGTCCTTTCTTATTTTTTGAGCTGTCTTAAAATCGTTAAAAATTGTGGAAGATCCGGTCTGATGAATGATATTATACCGGTGCAGCAAGTCCGGCAATGATGAAAATATGCAATTATTTATGGCATGGGAACCCTGTTTGCCGCCGGTAACTAAAACCGTTTTTATTTTTGATGATTTTATCCCGGAGAGATTTTTTAACCTGTCCGCTTTGGCCGCGGTTATTTCCGGCCTAAGCGGAAGACCAGTGAGAAGAGTCTTGCCAGGCGGATAGTAAGCCAAACTGGACGGCCAGGAAACCGCAATTTTTCTGGAAAAAAATCCGATCAGGCGATTTGCGTAGCCAGAAATTGCCGTTTGCTCATGGGTAATCACTGGTATCCCCAAGATCCAAGCCGCAATCACAACAGGTACAGCCAGGTATCCGCCAAACGACACCACTCCCTGCGGGTGGATTTTTAACAAAATCCACAGGGCCTGAAAAAATCCCAGCGGAATACGAATTAATTTTAGAGGGTGATAAGTACGATAGAATTTTCCTGCCCGCAATTCGATGAATTTTATTCCTTCTGAGGCGACTTCCCGGTATTCTGCGGACAAAGCGGTATCTCCCCACATGGAATATCGATGACCAATCCATATAATATTAAGGCCTTTCTTACGCAGCCTGCGTGCCAACACCAAAGCACTGTTGTGATGCCCCCCGGTAATTACAATAGTCTGATTATCTTTGCGCATTTATACTCCTGGAAATATTAAGCAAAATACCACAAGACATGAGATTTATTACTAATGCCGACCCCCCGTAGGAAATAAAATTCAGGGGTATCCCAGTTAATGGAAAAAGGGCGGTAATAGCCGATATGTTTAGAAATGCCTGCAGCCCTAAACTGCCTGATAATGCCAGCGCCAGATTTGAAGAAAAGGGATGGACAGCTGCCTGCGATACCTGCAGAGCGGCCAGGGTTAATATCAGAAAAATAATCAGCAGGGCGGCCGAGCCCAACAATCCCAGTTCTTCGCTGACTACAGCAAAAATCGAATCGGTGGTGGCTTCCGGTAAAAAATCATATTTTTGCTTTGATTGTCCCAATCCCACTCCTCCTACACCTCCGGATCCGATAGCCAAAACCGCCTGACGAATATGATAAGAACTGCCCAGCGGATCCGATGACGGATCGATAAATGACTTAAGCCGTGCCACCCGATAAGGGGCGATTAATATCAATAGCGTGATAGCCATTAGTGCCAGTGGCAGCAAGAGGAAAAAATAACTTAATTTTCCACCGCTACCGAAGTAGGTCACCAGGCTCATCCCGGTAATCACCAGACTGGTACCCAAATCGGGCTGCAGCATGATTAATAAAACAATAAAACCCAACATCAGACCAAACTGAAGGATCCTATCCTTTCGTTTCAGAAGACTGGCTAAATATATACCCAAGCTCAATTTGGCTATTTCAGAAGGTTGAATTGTGGTGAAACCCAAATTTATCCAGCGGCGGGCTCCAAAATAAGTTGAGCCGATTCCCGGGAGCAGGACGACAAACAATAAAAATACTGTGCCGATAAGAAAAAGGGCCGCAAATTTTTCTAAACTGCGATGCGGATATTTTGAAGAAATCCAAAAAGCCCCGATCCCCACCAGGCTCCAAATTCCTTGTAGCTTTAAATAATACCATTTATCACCAAAATCCCGGAAGGCGGTAACCACGGATGCGCTGCCGATCATTATGAGCCCAATGAGAGTAAGTCCCAAAGGCAAATAAATTAATAGACGGCGAGATTTGTCCAAAGTTAGGTATTTCATGGAGGAGAAAGCCATAAACCGATCAAGGCCAGCATGATAGAAACTATCCAAGCCCTCATAACAACTTTAGGCTCCGGCCATCCACGGCTCTGAAGCCAATAATGCAGAGGGGTAACCGATAATATCCGGCGGGAAAAAAACCTGACGGATAAAAACTGAACCAAATTCGACAACCCATCAAGAAGGAAAACTCCCCCGATAAAAAAAAGCGCGAAAGTCTTACCCAAGATCAGGGCGGTGACTGCCAGCGTTGCACCGAAAGAAAGACTACCGGCATTTCCCAGCCAAATCCTGGCCGGATAAACATTAAAATAGAGAAAAGCAATTAAGGCACCTATCCAAAGTGCAATAAAAACAGAGAGTGACGTATCCAAACTGGATAAAGAAAGAGCCCAAAAGGCAATAAGACATACCAACAGGACACCGCCGGAAAGTCCGTCCAGTCCGTCTGTAATGTCAAATGATCGGGTAAAAGTGAATATTACTGTACCCGCCAACGGCACATACATCCATCCCAGACGCAAGATTCCGAAATAGGGAATGTTTATTATAGACATTCGGAGATTGGTATAGAGCATCATTGAAGTTAAAAGCGACAAGACAACCAGAAGCGGTGTCTTGTACATGGCAATGAATCTCTTAAAGTCTTCCCTGGAGAGGCGGAATATTTTTTGAATATCTTCAAAAAGACCCAGCAAACCAAAAGCAATAAAAGTAAAAAACAATATATTCAGTTCTTCCTTTAACGGAAAGACCGAAGTGACATATACCCCAAACCTGATCAATATCGGAAACAGAATAGCGAAAAGAACAGATACCGTCATGATGATCAGAATGCCTCCTCCTATCGGGGTTCCAATTTTCCATTTCTGCTGGTTTATGATCTGGGAGAAATCTTTTGATTCCAATTCGCTGGATGGGGGTAACGGGGTCTGATATGTAAGCTGTAAGCGGTAAAGAATGTCGATAAAAGGGACGATCACCAGTGATGTGATAATGAATGAAAAAAGTAATATGCCCAAATATAAGGACATAAATCTTAATGTCTAATAATTAACTATTAATATTCAATTTATAAAAAGGAGAAGAAGTTTGGGAATAAAGATAAAACCCGCGACTACGACTGAACCGGCGGCGTAGACCAGCATCGCGGCGGCGGCAGTATCCTTGGCGTGCTTGGCTAACAAATGGTGCTGGTCTGTAAGCAGATCGACTACGAATTCTATGGATGTATTGAGTAGCTCGAAACCCAGCCCGGCAGCAATGACAAAAGAAATAGCAGCCCATTCCAGCCTGGAAAGATCCAGAGACAAACCTAAAACCACAGCCAGCAGTGAAAGAGTAATATGTACCCGGAAATTAGGCTGTGTGGCTAATGCGGTATATATACCCGAAACGGCATGAGTTACGGAAATATGGTGTTTGCGAAAAGCAGTCATTATTCCGGCAAATACCTAACAGGTTTATTATATAACTTTGACGGTAACGGACTATAACCTGGGTGGGATTCTGTAATAACGGAATAGTTCCCGGGCAATGTCAAACCATAAAGGAGCGGCAGTAGTACTTCCCCAGGGGGAGGTCTGCGGGTCACGAAGCGTGACCAGCATAGTAAATTTGGGGGCATCGGCCGGGGCAAAACCTATAAAAGAGGATACAGTCTTATCCTTATCGTAATGGCCCTGAATAGGTACCTGGGCGGTGCCAGTCTTACCTGCAATCAGAAATCCCTGCGGTTTGTAATAGCGTACCTCCCCTTTTTCAACTCCATTAATCATCATGGTGGTGACGGCTGCCGCCGCTTGAGGAGATATTACCTGGCGGCGACGGACAGGCGGCTGGTTCTTAATTTCCCTACCCTGTGATATCCCCGTGACTACTTTGGGAGGAATAAGTTTACCCAGATTCGCCAGGGCATTTACCGCCGTCAGCATTTGAATTCTGGTGACCGCTATTCCCTGACCAAAAGCCGCGGTTGCGATATCGATATCTCTCCATTCATCTTCGGGGCGAAGAGTCGGTGAGTCTTCCTCCTGAAGGTCGATGCCAGTTTTCTCTCCGAAACCGAATTTACTGATAGACTGCAGCATTTTCTTCTTTCCCAACTGCCGGCTGACAAATACCATGCCTACGTTATCCGAGTGCAGGATGACTTCCGACATGGTGCTGCCGGGATAATATTTGTCATTCCAGCTGCGGACTGTCTGGTCGAATATGGTTACCGGACCTGAACAGGTGCCACACACCGTATCCGGTTTGACAACCCCGGCGTCAAGGGCAGACGCCATGATTACTACTTTAAATGTCGATCCGGGTTCGAATCCTTCTGAAACAATCGGGTTGGTGTAGGTCTCTGAAGGATAATTTGAAAACTTGGCGGGATCATATCCCGGCAGACTAGCCATGGCTAATATTTTTCCGGTTTCCGATTCCATGATTGAAACTGTACCCGAAGCGGCCTGATATTTTTCCAGCCCCTCCTGCAATTTGGTGTATGCAATATACAGGACGGTACGGTCAATGGAAGTAATCAGGGACTGGCCGTTTTGCGGGGGGATCCTGTTTCTGTCCGCGATAAGAATGGGGTGGCCAAATGCGTCGATTTCCTGAACCAGTTTACCCGGTTTGCCGGAAAGCAGCCGGTCGTAATAGCCTTCCAACCCAAAGTATCCCTTGGGATAGCCTTGTTCGTCCTTTCCGACAAAGCCTGTCAGGTAACCGCTGGGGCTGCCTTCCGGATAAAGACGGGACGGATCCAATTCCAGACCTATTCCGGCAAGATTTAATTTCCTGATCTTTTCCGCTGCATCCGCCGGGACTGAGCGGGAGACAGCCTTCCAGGCGTATTCTCCCGAAATTGCTTCTTCCAAATTCCTGCGGGCACTATCACTAGCAGGGAGAATATCAGCCAGGTCTGAGACGACAGATTTGTCGGCTGAAAATTCCCTGGGGTTTATAAATAACAGGTAATTTTCCAGATTTGTAACCAATGGGAATCCGTCTGAAGCCCTGATTTCCCCCCGGGCAGCCGGTATGACAGTAGATCGGGAATATTGATCGGCAGCCTGACGCTTTATTACGGATGACCTGAAAACCTGAAGATAAAACAGGCGTGACAAAAGAACTACAGTCCAAAATAAAAAAACCACTTTCAGGAGACTGATTCTGCCTTTCATGGCTGACCTGTATTTGCGGTCGAGTGAGCCTGTGCTACCGGTAATGGCGTGAGGTAGGATGTCTTTGCCGGAACAAAGTTTAAGGCTGCAGCTGATTGGAGTACACTTTGAGTCGAAGACAGAGTGTATATATCCGATTTAAGACGGTAATTTTCCATACCGACGGCAGACAGCTCCTGTTCCATAACTGACAGGGTATCCCCATCCGTCGCGCGACGACTTGACAGCCAGAACTGAGCGGAAAGCAAACTAATATTAAGGATCACCGCCAGGGTGACATATTTTCGGGTATTCATATTTTTAAAATTGATCTCAACTTGGCACTTTTTGAATAAGGATTGGCAAGGGTTTCGGCTTCCTGCGCAGCCACCGGCCGGGGAGTCAAAACGGTCCCCAAACCTGATGTTTCCCAGTCTTTAAATTGCTGTTTCACAATCCGGTCTTCCAGGGAATGGAAGCTGATAACTACCAGTCTTCCTTCCGGCTCTAAAATTTCCCAAGCCTGCGGCAGGGAGGATGACAGTGCCGATAACTCATCGTTTACAGCAATACGCAGTGCCTGAAAGGCCTTTCGTTTCAGTTGCGGTGAAGGGCCGATTATTCTTGCCAATTTCCCGGTGGTTTCCACGGGGCGGGATGCGACAATTTTTTCAGCCAATCCCCGGCTGTTGTTTACCTGACCGAATTCGCGAAAAAGCAGCGCCAGAGCTTTTGCGGGCAGAAAATTTACCAAATCGGCGGCAGAATTGGGCACATCCGGATCCATACGCATATCCAGCGGGCCCTGGAGCTGAAAAGAAAATCCCCGTTGGGGTACGGCAAACTGATGCTGAGAAACCCCCAAGTCAAAAATAACCCCGGAGGCAGGAACCCAGATGTGTTCCCGGGCAATATCTGACAGATGAGTAAAACTTGCTTTGACCAGAACCAAGCGACCGGTACGTACGTATTCTCCGTACGTGCCAAGGCAGGCTGCGATCGCTTCCGGATCCTGATCAATACCTAGCACCAGACCGCCGTTTTTCAGAATTTCGCCGGTATGGCCCCCGCCGCCGACAGTGGCGTCTATAAAACGCATGCCGGGACGGATATTCAAAAAGTGACAAGCTGTATGTAAAAGTGCGGACTTGTGATAAATGCCCATGCTTTGTTAAATTCCGGACTCAGAAAGCTTTTCAGCGATCTCTTCCGCCCTGGAATTTATTTGGGCAGTGTATTTTTCGAATTTTGATTTATCCCAAAGTTCAATCCTTTCCACTGCTCCGGCAAAAACGCAGTCGGAATGAATTCCGGCGAATTTCCTCAGATACTCCGGGAGGAGAATCCGGCCCTGGCCGTCGATTTCCACTTCGGCCGCACCGTAACTGAGAGACCGGGTGAAACCCCGGGCGTCCGTGCTTGTCAAAGGAAGACGGGATAATTTTTGAATGAGCAGTTCCCATGAAGCTTTGGGGTAGAGAAAAAGACAGCCGTCTAACCCCTGGCTGATTACCGCCCCATCGGACAGCTGGGAACGAAATTTTTTAGGTATTGATAATCGACCTTTTTCTTCAAGATGGTGCTCATACTGGCCGATAAACATAATTAAGTGGTTTACCACTTTATACCACTTTGTACCACTATGCTCCATTTTCACGGAGGTGTCAAGACCAACAAGACCCGAAAAATCAGTTGCATATACTCTTGAATAGGCTTATAATATTCAAGATGAATAACCGAGAGCGGGAAAAACTTTTCAGATCCTGGGTATTGGTTGGGATTTTGGCAATTGCTTTAGTTGCCTGTGCTCAAGCAAAACCGGCAGAGTCGTTACGAATCGAAGTTACTAAATGGCAGGAATGCTCCGTAATATTGGGAACAACAGACTTTTTAGATAAAACGCATGAAGCAAAAGAACGTTCTTACAGTGATGAACCATTATGCCCTAAGCCGGGTAATAATGAGGTGGTATTTGGAGACCCAAGTATGACATACGGTTATGACTATAAAATCCTGGAAGGGCAGTATAAAGGTTTTAAAGATGATTGTTATGTTCAGGGAGCGAATAAAGAATTATGGTACCTGATTCAGAATGGAAAAACAACGACAGACGGCCGCCATCCTTGTTTTATTTATTATCACTAGTAATTAGAAGGGGTTATTGAGGTGTGAGATCTACGGAGCCGCCGGGGACTACTTCGAAGGGATAGGTCGCGGAGAAGACAGAGCGGTTTTGGGCGTCGCGAAGGGTCAGCTCCATAATCGCGTCCGTAATCCCCTCGTGATATGTGAATTTACCGCTGCTTTCGCTTCCCAGCAGTTGTTCCTGGGAATACTCCGTCTTGCCTTCCATTTTGGCGGAGGCATTAACCCCGGACTGGATCCGGTTGCCTTTGACGGTGGCGGAATAAATCAGGTTATACTCCACCTGATCGGCCTGAATATTGGTGATATTTACGGTCACGTAGTGAGCCGCTTTATCAAACTCCAAAGCCGCTTTGGGCTGTTTTTCCGCCGGAAGCTGCTCGGCAGTACCGTAGTCAGGTGTGGGAGTGGGCTGACCGGAGCCCGGAGACGACCTACTGCGCATTATGAAAAAACCGCTACCCAACAGCAAGAGCACCAGGACGGCAATGGCGGCAATTAAGGCAGGTTTCATGCCAGTTTATGTTAACTTTTGGGTGAAGTAAGTGTCAAGTTGACTGACATTGATCCGTTCCTGGGAAGCAGTATCCCTGTCCCGGACTGTAACAGTACCGTCCTCCAGAGTCTGATAGTCCACGGTAATACACCAGGGAGTGCCGATTTCGTCCTGGGAGTAGTAGCGTTTGCCGATGTTACCGCGGTCGTCAAAGACAGCACTAAGTCTAAGTTTTAGTCTTAGCTCAGAATAAATTTCTTTGGCCTTGGTGACGAGGTCCGGTTTGTTGGCTACCAGGGGAAAAACAGCGACCTTGTAAGGGGCAAGTTTGGGATGGAGCTTTAAAATCACCCTGCCCCCTTCCTCGGCATATGCATCCAGCAAAAACGCCAGCGCTGCCCTGCCGACACCGACGGAAGGCTCTATAACATAAGGGAAATATTTATCCCCGGTATCTGGTTCGGTGTAGCTTAAATCTCTTCCGGAATACTTGGAGTGCTGTTTTAAGTCGTAGTCTCCCCTATTGGCAACGCCTTCCAACTCCCCCCAATCTATAAACGGCCAATGGTACCAGATCTCAGCGGTCCCCCGGGAATAGTGGGCGATATCTTCCTTTGGCAATTCGACCAGCTTGATGTTTTCCGGCTTTATCCCCAAATCCGTGAACCATTGGAGACGCTCCTTTTGCCAGAATTCATGCCATTTTTTATCCTCACCGGGTTTGACGAAAAATTCCAGTTCCAGCATTTCGAATTCACGCACCCGGAAGAGAAAATTGCCTGTGGTGATCTCGTTTCTAAAACCCTTCCCTATTTGGGCAATACCAAAGGGCACACGAACGCGGGTGGATGAGAGAACATTACCGAAATTGATGAAGATACCCTGGGCTGTTTCCGGCCGCAGGTAGACCCGGTCCCCTTTGTCCTCAACGGGACCGACATCTGTTTTGAACATGGTATTGAAAGTCCGGGGAGGGAGGAACTTGTGGGTATGATCGGAATCTTTTTCGGGAGCCATGTCGCTTCGGAAACGCCGGTGGCAGATTTCGCATTCCACCAGTTCATCCACAAAGGATTCCACATGCCCGGAGGCCTCCCAGACCCGGGAATTGTAAAGAACAGAGGAATCAAGGAAGACTATATCCCCACGGGCGGAAAGGTGACTGACCCACTCTGATTTGATATTTTCCTTCAGAAGCACTCCTGCCGGGCCGAAGTCCCAAGTACCATTCAGGCCGCCGTAGATCTCTGAGCCGGGAAAGACATAACCCCTCCGTTTGGCCAGGCTGACAACTTTTTCCATTAAATCCGCCACTGAAGCAATTATACAACCCGGTTATTTCAGTCGGGAAGGGAGTTTAACCGACTTTCAATCATTTTTTTAGTAGTCAATTGTCACGGTCGTGAAATTTGACTACTGGCGGGGACTTAATTTTTTTAATAATTTTACGGAGTTTATGGGGCGTTCGGATAACTGTTCGATATAGTCTTTGATATTCATTTCCGGCTTAATCCCGGGGTCCAGGAATCCCAATTCGATGACGATCCGGGTCAGCCAGCTGTCCACAGTTTCCTGCCAGTCATCCGAAAGTGAAGATATCTGACTTAAGAAACTTTCCAGCAATTCAAAAATTCCGGGATGCGGCTGTCTGTCCGGGGTGAGCTTGTCTATCGTCTCGCATAGCTGATAAGCAATGACTATCCGGCCTAAAAATTTGCGCCAGGATGAATAGGCATCCAATACTTCCACCTCCGTCAATATATCCAGATCGGAATGGCCCCGAGCTACACCAGCCTTAACCCGATTGAACAATTCCAGAGAACCGGCACGCCGGGAATTGGATTGCCTGACACCTTTAGCCTTGAGGGAAATTTTCCCTTTGGACCTGGAAAACAAAGTAATTATCCTGTCAGCCTCGCCCTGATCCCGGCGTTTAATAATAATTCCTTCAACCTTATAACCGCGCATCAAAAGGGAAAATTTAATTCCTTATCGGAAGACAAAATGACTTCAGGAAGCTTTCGCCCGTTTAAGGTTATCACGTAAGGAAAATCCTTGGAACCCGATTGTTTTTGGATTAATGCTTTATAGGGCGTTTTAACTTTAAACGGCAGTTCGTATTTAAACGATACCACTTTGGTATTCAGAGGAGTGAGAGTAAAAAAGCCTTCGAAGACCGTCTTGCCCAGATCTTCTCCAACAGTCTGACCGGTTTCAAAACCTTTTGCTTCCAGAAGTTTGCTACCCGCCGGAACGTAAACCCTCAGCCAGTCTCGAAACACTCCGTTTAGCTTCAGGTTTGTCTTGGAATCTGCAAAATACTGCTGGGGGTTTTTGTAGGTAAGTGTTAACGTCTTTGTTATATTACCGTCACCGGAAATCTGAGTATCGATATCGGCGTTGTAATTTACCCAGGCGTTGGTCTTGGCACCGGCAAAATTTGTATCCACCACCATCAGATAGTCCCATCCGTCAGGAATCGGACGGACCCGGCCGGCTAAATTGAAGATTTCCACCGCATCTTGAATTTTAGAATCTGGGAAGTAAAACTGGATGTGTTTCTGGCCAATGAGCCGCATGGCTGTGTTGAACATTTCCCCCATTTTGCCTTTTGGCTGAGCCATAACGTTTGACAGAACAGAGTGCATCATAGGCCCGATAAAGGATTTGCGCGCTCCGTAATTTCTTGGTGCAAATACGATCTGTCCGGAGATACTATCCCAGACAACCGGGCCTTCGACATCGGCAAACAATTCCAATTCATAAAAGACATTGGGGCAATTGCATCGTTTGTCGTTTTCCGCAGAGTAGTTTCCGAAACCGGGAACTCCGATCGGCCCGGTAATTTTCAGTAAATCCACCAATACCTGGGTGTCAACCGTAAATATACCATCCACCTCGGGGGATTTTGTCAGCAGGTAATTGGGGAAAAAAGTTTCCATGGAAACTTTGAAATCCGGTGAGATATTCTGGTCGCGTAGATACCAGTAAGGAACTTTGGGAAGGTATTTTTTGATCGGTTCGGGAGCCGGAAGTTTTTTGGGAAACCTTTCGTCCAAAAAGTAAATGTCGTTTGATTCAACTATACCGATCTTACCTTTGCTGACCGAAATAACAGCATAGGCGGTCATGAAGCCACCCGTGGGCCTGAGCTCCGCGTCGTTTTGGAAAATCACCAGGTATTTACGGACCCCATCTAGACCTAAAATATACGGGGCAGACTCGAGCAGTGGTTTGGCATCATTAACCAAAGTAGAAGCCTGATCTAATAACAAAATCCCCTGAGTTATCTGATCCCTGACACGCATACCCTTAAATTCTTCAGGGTAGCGGTTGGGGTTTATTCCATCGACTTCGCTTCCGGCTTTGGCTAAATGGTCGCCGATAGTTGAAAGCTGAGGTTTGATTTTATCCAGAGTGTTCACGATAAAATTAATACGATCCTGAGCCGTTTTTTCCCCATTACCGGTCGTGGCTAGGCCTTTCAGTCCAATAATGTCTGCATAGGGGGCTATGGCTTCTATAGCCACATTTCCTGCAGAAAGGACTTCGCCTGCGGCTGTAAAACCTCTTTCGCCGTCCAGATAATAATTGCGGGCAAGGGGAACAGCTTTGAGCCATTTCAGCCTGGAATAATCTGCTTTTACCGTTTCCAGATCGGTTTTGACCTGAGCGAGCTGTCCCTGAGTACCTGCCAGGTCCTGAGCTTTGAGGTATGGTTCGACCTGCCGGGCAGAAGATTCCAATTTACGCACAGACACCATCAAGCGACGGAGCGGGGAAATCAACGGAAAGTAAAGGATAATGCCGCTTAAAAGAACAATTAGCAGTAAAACACCTGCCGTTTTGAGAAACAACCGGAAAATTATTTTCGGCTTGGATGACGATGACGTATTCAGCGGCTGGGCTTCCAGCGTACGAACCAGTGATTCAGCCATTATTTCACCCCGCTTCCCTTACCACTCAACATCACATAGGGGGTCTTAAGCAGGATTTTTAAATCATACCACAGAGACATGTTGGCTGCGTAATTGGCGTCCAATTCTATCCGCTTGTCAAAGTTTAAATCGCTCCTGCCTGATACCTGCCACTGGCCGGTAATTCCCGGGCGGACGGAAAGAGCTTTTTGAATGGAACCGTCGGTGTTGGGAAACCTTTTTTTCTGCTCCGCCAGTTCATCCGGGTAATAAGGCCGGGGGCCGACGAGGCTCATATCACCTTTAAGAACATTTATAAACTGGGGTGTTTCATCCAGGGAGTACTTGACTATTACCCTACCTACCGAAGTACGCAGGGGGTCGTTTTCCACTTTATAACTGTTTTTTTTAAAATTCTTCAGATATTCCTTATAACGGGGGTCATGAAACTGCAGATAGCGGGCATTGGGGATCATAGACCGGAACTTGAGCAGACGGAAAACCCGACCGTTTTTGCCTACGCGGTCCGACAATTCAACAAAAATAGGGCCTTTGGGTGTTTCCAGTTTGATGGCGGCGGCAACGATAAGAGCAACAGGCCAGAAAACAAACAGCAATATCACGGAGCAGATAATATCCATGATACGTTTGATCAGGGGGTACAACATCTGGAAAGAGTTTAAATTTTTCAAAGGTATTTAGTCAATTGCTGGGCTTTCAGGGTCTGGACAATCAATTTTACCCCCTGGGCGTGTTCTTTGGGGCAGATAAGAAGGGCATCCGGGGTGTCTACTACCACCATATCCTTTAATCCAACTGTAGCTACGATTTTTTTATCCAGGAAAAGAAGGTTATTTTCAGAATTTATGCCTATATATTCCCCTTTCCCTTTGGGACCCTCGATCACGTTACCCGCTCCGTCTTTGGGGAGATGCTGCCAAACAACATTCCAGTCACCAACATCGGACCAACTGAATTTACCGGCAATACAGATAAACCTGGTGAGATGCTCAGAAACCGCATAATCTATTGAAATCGTTGGGGCCATCTGAAAGGCCAGCCGGATTACTTCATTTTCCTTATCGGTACCAATGGCCTCCAACACCTTGGGCAACATGGCGTATGTTTTGGGTGCATGTTTCTTTAGCAGTTCAAGATACAGGGCAGCACGGTAAACATATAAATTTGCATTCCAAAAGTATTTCCCTGACCGGGTGTATTTTTTGGCCGAAGGAAGAGGAGGCTTTTCCACAAATTTTTCGCCCATAAGCAGTTGATCATTTTCTTTCCACTTTTTATATGCTTTAATGTGTCCCATTCCGGTGTGGGGAAACTTGGGCTGAATGCCCACTGTGACGACATGATTGAATTCGTAAGCAGCCTGTGCCGCCTTTTTCATTTGCGAAATAAATACTTCTATAGGGGATATCAAATGATCTGAAGCCAAGTTGACGATCACAGCTTGCGGATCTTTTTTTAAAATATAAGCTGCGCCAATAGCATGAGCGAGGGCTGTATCACGACGGATAGGTTCGGCGATTATGTTTTCCTTAGGAACGATTTTCGTTTCCGAGTTTACCAAAGATGCATACTTGGCAGATGTGGCTATGAAGATATGCGAAGGAGGGACAATTTTTTTGGCTCTGATAACCGTTAAATCTAAAAGTGACTTACCTCCAAAAAGTTTGACAAACTGTTTGGGGAATTCTTCACGTGACTGAGGCCAGAGGCGGGTGCCGCCGCCGCCAGCAAGGATCAGGACATATGTATGCTTTTGTACTTCTTCCATCGAAGTGTGAATAGTTTAACAAATTCGCTTTTAAAACGCTCTTTGGAAAATCGATCGGCATGTGATTGGATAAACGACGAAGAGAATGACTCTTTGGAAAAACCGGCTAGAGCATGCCGAAGAGATGCAGGAGAATTATCTTCGATAAGAATTCCTGTTTTTCCGTGGATCACAGTCTCGGAGGCGCCACCCTTGTTGAGAGCAATAACCGGGGTTCCGGCAGCTTGTGCCTCTACAGGGACGATACCGAAATCCTCTTCGTGGAAAAAGATAAGTGCTCTGGAATGCTGATAATGACTTACAAGAACCTCGCGTGAGACGTTTCCCAAAATGGTTATATGGGGGCGGGCAATACGGCGAAGTTTTTTTTCCAGAGATCCGGTACCAATCACCACCAGCGGCAGATTGATTTCATTAAATACGTTTATCACGACATCAGGACGTTTGTAAGCTACTAATCTGCTGACGTATAGAAAAAAATCTTTAATTGACGGCGGAGGGGCAGGTGTAGAAAAAACATCAATATCCACGGGGGGGTAAATCACCTGAGAATCGAGACCGTAATATCGTTTCACCCTATTTTGTACAGTTTTGGAGATAGAAATATATTCATCGGGTCTGCGTGATGCTATCAAATCCCAGTACTTCATATATTCAAACACGGGTTGGGAAAACCATCTGTTTACCGGATTTAATAATTTTTTATGAAAATCGTAGTGGCTCCACAGGTAACGGGTAGGAGTCAGACAATAACAAAGATGGAAAGTATCAGGCCGGGTGATTATACCTTTGGCATCGGCGCTGGTCACGGAAATCACGGCGTCAAAATTGTTTAATTCCAGAGTCTCGAAAGCCAGAGGGGTCAGCCAGGGGTAAATCTCGTGATGGCTTTTGGCAAAAGGAAACTTCTGTAAAAAGGAGGTGATTACCTCCGGAAATACCTGCGCCCAAGCGGCTTTGGCGGGGTGGTAGACAGAGGTAAATAGCGGAGCTTTTGGAAATAATTCATGGAGAGCCAGAAGCACTTGCTCTGCCCCTCCCCATTTATTTACACGATCGTAAACTAACGCAATTCTTTCCGGTAAATTGCCCATGTTTTTTGACTCATGTCAGACCAGGAATATTTTTTTACCTGCTTTTTTCCTTTGGCGATTAATTTACTGCGCAGCGCTGAATCTGATATAAGAATTCCAATTTTTTGTGCCAAATCTGAGGCAGACTTGGGATCAAAGTAAAGCGCGGCATCCTGGTATATTTCCGGAAGTACTGAGGCTCTAGCAGCAATAACCGGAGTTCCTGCGGCCATGGCTTCCAGCCCCGGAAGACCAAAACCTTCAATAAGAGACGGAAACACCAGGGCAAGAGAATTCTGGTAAAGGTAATGGAGCTGAGAGTCTGAAACAGAGCCGAAAAATTTAACCCATTTATTCAAATATTTTTCATCAATAAGAGCCTGTATTTTTTGGGTAAACACAGATCGGGCACAGACTAGAATTGCCAGTACCTCCCCGTTTAATTCCTTAACCGCATCCAGGAGCAATGGAATATTTTTGTGCGGGTACACGTTTCCCACGTGCAGGATGTATGGTCGATAGTCCGGAATATCGACCGCTGAGGAAGATCCGGACAAAAAAAGAGGAGAAACCCCTTCATAAGTGACACTGATTTTGACAGCGGGTATTTTGAATCTTTTTATTAATTCGTATTTCCAAAAATTCGCAGGGACTATGATATGCGCTGCTCTGCGGACCGTAAACCAGACGATAAACAGGTACTGTAAATACTTTAACCAATAAACCGCCGGGCTGCGGGTGGTGGTGGCAGGACCTTTGGAAAGATGCTTGATCAAGTCGTGAATTGTAACAACAATTTTTCCCGGCCAGAGAAAGGGTACCGTGAAATGGGGGACATGGAGCAAAGCCGGGCGGATTTTCAGAAGCAGCCATAGCATCTCAAACTGTGAAAGGTAGGTATAGGGGTGATAACGGGCCGTATATTTGGAAAACTGCTTTAATTCCGGAAGAGCTGCATTTTCAGGTGAAATAATGAGAGTGACAGACGAAGGATCTGGTAAATTAGTGATCAGGTTTTGGACATAGCGGCCGATACCGGTGTGCCTGATGCCGTACAAACGGGCATCAATACAAATTTTCTTCATTTATCCAATTATATCGCGGCTTTTAATCTGCGCGCAGCATTGAGAAGATATATGCCGGTATAAACGATCCAATTGAAGAAAAAGGGGTACCGGCTGGAATAATGTTTTTTATAAAAAGTTTTCATGGCGTTGGTAGAATTTTTTGCCCATTTAACTCTGCCGGACTTTGTAACCCTAGCAGAAGCGCCTTTGTAATGAAGGATTTTTACCTCGGGAATATAGAAAATTTTCCAACCAACCTGTTTCAGGCGGAAGCAAAAATCGAGATCCTCCCCGTTCCAGAAATAATCTTCGTCCAACCAGCTGATCTGCCTGCCGGCAGTGGTTCGAATGAGAGCAAAAGCTCCTGTAAGGGCATCAATTTCATGAATAGTATCCGGAATCGGAGAATGGGAGTAGCGGGAGAAACGCCTGAAAAACCCAGTGTAAATATGGAGAAAGCTATTCAAAGGATTGGGAAACTCCCGATGGCAGGAGTAATCAAGAGAACCATCCGTTAATTCCACCCGGCAAGTAGCAGCACCGACATCGGAATGAGACTTTATGTAATCCATGACCGTTTGAATGGTATGCGGGTAGACAATGGTATCGGGGTTTAATAAAAGTGTGTAGGGAGACTTGACTTGCTTTAAAGCGATATTGTTTCCGGCGGAAAAAATTATTTTTACATGGGGAAAATGTTTTTTAACGGAAGCTGCCGAAGAGTCTGTAGATGCATTGTCTATGACTACTACTTCCCATTGATCACTTTTTTCCATAGTTTTATAAACCGAGGAAAGACAATCCAAGAGTAGTTTTTCGACGTTGTAGCTGAGGATAATGATAGTTAAGTCAGGTGTTTTCATCTTTGGGACCTACCGACAGCCTGATAGACAGAGTCGAGTTTGGCAGAAATGGATTTCCAATCATACCTTGATGCGACAAATTCCTTGCCATTCTTGGCCAAAAGTGCCTGGGTCTTTTTGTCCTGTAAAAGCCGGATAATCGTATCAGCCATTTCAGGTGCGGTGTCTGCTATGAGTGCGTGTCTGCCGGGAATTATCCCGAATCCTTCAAGGGCTATGCTAGTGGCGACTGCCGGAGTGCCGGTAGCCATAGCCTCCAGGATTTTATATCGGGTCCCTTTTCCGCTGAATACCGGGGCCACCAATATGTGGGCCTGGGAATAGGCATCGCGTATGTCGGGGATATTGCCTGTGACTTTAATAGTAGGGTCGGATCTTTCATAGCCGAAGACTTTTTCCGTGGGACTATTGCCTACGATCCAGAGCCTGGCCCCGGGAACACTTTTCTTGATCAACGGCCATACCTGACCTACCAAAAAGTCAACTGCCTCAACATTAGGAAGCCATTTAAAAGTTCCGATAAACAGCAATGTGGGGTGGGGTGGGAGGCGCTTTTTGACCTGATCAAACCATTGAGTATCTACCCCATTGGCCACAACGTCGATCGGGCGGGCATCGGGACAAATAGACTTAATAAATTCCTTGTCATCTTCACTCATCGTAATGAGGCGGTTGCAGGTGCGCCAATAATGTTTTTCCCACCATTTGATCTTGAAGATGTCTACCCAGAAAAAGGGTTTGAGAGGTAAAAAGCGGTTTTTGGAGGCGTAATTTAAATAACCTAAATATTCTATGGTCTGTTCCACCAGGATCACGGGAATACTGGTTTTGGGGATATTAGGCATCATGTAGAAAGTCTCAGCATGAATTAAATCATATTTGTCCGCGGCGATCTCTTCCCTGACGGCTTCCAATGTCTCATTCACCAAATTGCGGGTAACGACAAAGGGATAGAGGGTAAAACCAGCCCTGAGGATATTTTTGGGATGCCAGGGGGAAAAGGTTCGTTTGAAAACGCGGATCTTTGTACAAAATTTCTCCAGTTGGGGTAAATACTGCCGTTCTGAATCGTCCTTTATCAGGGCGAAGAGTGTTATCTGGTGGCGGGCGCTAAGTTTTTTGAGAAGGTTATAGGAACGAATCTGACCTCCCGAATGCAAGGGGTAAGGCAGATACGGGGTGAGCATTAAAATTTTCATAGGAGGCCCGGGGTGGGAGTGGGAGTAATCAGGTGCCGCGGACGTTCTTCCAGCCGGACAATGACGTACTCCGGTTTTTCTTCCACTACAGTATAAATATCCATGATATCCCGGGTGGCAACGTCGTAATTGACGGAAACATAGTAATCAATACCAAAGCGATCGATCAGATCTTTGACGGGTAACGGAACATTGGTAAAACCGCGACGGTTGGTATGGTAGAGAAATGCCGTGTCCCCGTTGTAATTGGCAATAACAGTAGCATCTCCGGGTATCAGGCGATCTACTGCACGGCCTGCCTGTATTATTTCCCAATGATTAATCTGATAGTTGCCCCGCAGTGTATACCAGGAAAAAGACAACATGAACAGAACGGAGATCAAAGCCAGAGTTCTTTTCCCCAGCGTCCCCAAAAGTGACGGTTCGGCTTTCCAAAGGGCAGTTACCCCGAGCGCAAGCATGACGGAGACGGCAGGCAGGATGGGTATCTGGTAATAATCGTGCCTGACATTTCCGGAAGCAAAAGTGAAGAGATATAAAACTGCTCCGGCCAGCCAGGATAAGAGATAGCTGCCTGATGACAAGGCGGCAATTATGCCTGCAGACAAAGGCAGAATTCCCCAGTTGCCCAGAATCATGTTTCCCAAACGCTCCCCGAATATCCAGCGGAAAAAAGCGCCTTTAAACCGGATATGGTCTCCGTTTAACAGCCAAATACTGCCCGGGATACCTTCCGGATGACGGTGTTCCCAGGTACGCCAGACGAGAAAAGGAACAAGATACAGAGAATAGAGAATAATTAATGGTTTTTGCCGGTAAAAGCGAAAACCGTACTTTTTCCAGAATAACCAGGCGGCAGGTACGCCTAAGAAAAATATGGCAACTGGTTTGACCATCACAGCCAGAGCGCCAAAGAATGCAGACAGTAAAAAGAATTTGAAAATAGATCCAACCGACCAGAGATCCAGAAAGTAGAGTGATACCAGATAGAGGGTGACCATAAACGGATCCGGTAGAATTACACGGGTAAAGTAAATATTGAATGGCAGTAAGAGATAGAAAAATGAGGCAAGCATGGCAGTTTTTTCAGAAGCATGACGGGAAACTATCAAGTAGATAAAAACAGCAGAGGCTAAAGCAGACAGCACAGAAGTCATGCGGCCCCAAAATTCCAGAGAGTTGAAGGGGAAGACTTCACGCAGGGTGTAATGAACAAGATTAAACAAAGGAAATTCCACCATACGATAACCTTCGGGATTAAAAAGCCCCCTGCCTGAGACGTCCGAGAAATCATCGTAACGGGGGTACAGCAAGTTGACGCCGTAACGGACAAAATTACGGGTGACCGCGGCTGTATCTGCCTGCCGCCAAGAATGCCAGTCAGCTATGGGATTGTCAATTTTATACATCCGGACAGCAAAACCCACAGCAAGAATTACCACCAGTATAAAAATCCGGATTCTAGGAATCATTTCATGAAAACACTCAAATACTTCTTAATCTTATCAAACGAACCGTACAAAACCGCATTTATCCCTGCTGCGGAAGCAGCTGTAATATTTGCCGGCTGGTCATCGATAAATAATATTTCGTTGGGCCTCAGAGCTATAATTCGTGAAAGATAGATGTAGGATGCTGACTTGTCTTTGGGTAAATTATCCTTTTGGGCGGAAAACACCTGGGTAAAATACTGATCCAGTATAACTTTAAGTACCGGGTTTTCATGGATGCTACCAGAAGTAAAAACGTACAACGGATAACGGGGTTTGAGAGCCCCGATGATATCCAGCAATTCATGATTTAGTTTGAAAAATTCCCAAAAATCGTAATTTTCCCGGGATCCGGATAGTGAACGGTAAAGATCGTTTAAAACTGAGGAATAATTATCATCTTTTGGGAAAAGAAGCGTGTAAGAGAGGTCGAAAATAAATGCCTGGGTCATTGTCGGATCAGAGCTTTGGTCTTTTCGGTGAGGCCGAGACAAAGCCAGGTGAATACCGCTATTTTGGAAGCGGCAAAAACGTCGATAAACACTGCGTTGATCAAAAGGCTGAAGAGAGAGCAAGTCACGGAAATCACAAACGCATGACACAAATCCTGGCGGTAAGAAATAATTAAGGGCAAAGAAGTCTTGAAATAACGGGCGATGATGAGCAAAAATGCCGCCAGACCCAGGATTCCCGACTCGGCCAGACTCCTTAAATAATCATTGTCTACGGCCAGTCCGACGGAAGAAAAACCGGTCCCTAAGACAGGGTTTTTGGAGACCGCCCGCAGAGCTCTCGGCCATTCAACCCGAAGCCTGATATTAAACGAGCGATCTTCGGGAACCAGGGGCGGTTTGAGCGCATCAGGTGTATCGTTGACATCTTTGGAACCGGTTTCCTGAGCTGATACGGTAGAAACCAAACTGATCTTTAAGTGATTGGTGATCAGACTACGGTAACGGCCCAACAGTTGGGGCGAGACGACTACCCCGATGATTGCAGCAGCAGCCAGAGGCAGAAGCCATAATGGACGGCGAATAATCAGAAGCAATGCTGCCGCGCTGAGGAAAAAACTGGCGAAAGTAATCCTGGAAGCTGAAAGAAGGAGGGTCCAGTAAACCAGAGCGGCCAGGACCAAAAGTGGCAATTTGCGGGATGCAAACGGCAAGAGGGCAATGATCAAAAACAATGGAAATACAGAAAAAGCTGCCAGGTCGTAGTGACCCGCAAAAGTGGAGTTGATACGGGCACCCTGGCCTAAAGTCAACGCCAAACCTTTGGAAAACTCGCTGTTGGTAGTGGTTACCACCGGAAAACCAAAGAATTGCTGACCGAGACCATAAACGGCCACCAGCAGGGAGGTCATAAGTACTACCCTGACGAGAAAATTTACCTGTTTTAAACCTTTTAGCCACGCATATCCCACAAAAAACAAGGACATGTACTCCAACCGACGGAAATAATGCAGGAAGCCTTGAGTGAGTGCGGACGACCTAGTAAGGAAAATGCCGGAAAAGGACGCAATCAGTCCGACAGTCAAATACAGAAGAAGCGCCCGGGAGAGCGGGGTGAATTCAAACAATCCGCGGTTTTTGATCAGTCCCCAGGTAAAAATTCCCGCTACGAAAGCCAGCAATACATCCTCCAGACGAATAGCTACAAATGTACCGGAGACCGACACCAGGGGAAACTTGGGATAGAGCGGAATAAAAATCAAAACCAAGGCTAATAAATAGGTTTTTATATCAGACATGAGTGAATTCCTTAAATAATACGGCTGTAATAATTGAAGTCATGGCTAATACGGTCAGGCGGGTAACAGGATGCGAGGGTAGGAGTCGGACGGTAATTTTGGCCTCATAATGTTTGCCGGCAACATTTATTGCCTGGGTGGGAAGCGTGGGATAAAAGCCGTTGATATAAACCGATTCCCGCCAGGGGTGAACCAGCTCTTCCAGCCAAGAGGTAAGAGCCTGATCGCGGATAACAGTCTGCGACTCCTCGGGTGGATTATTGAGGCGGAGCTGGACCCAGGGCAGAAACCGCAAGGCAAAGGTCGAACTATAGTATTCCATAATTTCCTGCCGGGATAGGTCGGTAAAATAGGCACGGCGATAAATACTCTCCGTATCCGCCGGCTCCGTGGATACCAATGACCCGGGAGGCGGTGGTGGAAAACCAGGATCAGGCAGCAGCAAGTACCAGGAAATAATCAGACAGAGCAGCAAAGTCGCGACTTTCAAAAACTTCATTTTATTGGAAGAGTCGGGCGCGGCCTAACCTATATTTGAGGTTTTTATTATGTCTTTGCCCGATAATCGTTGCAGGAACTCCCCCGACTATTGAATAATCCGGCACGTCTTTGGTGACGACTGCCCCGGCTGCGACCACAGCCCCCCGGCCGATTTTTACATCCGGTAAAATTATTGCTCTGGGACCGATAAAAACATAATCCCCTATTTCCACAGGTGCGTTTACTGCTTCGAAATCAGGTGAGGAAAGGTTGTGTTCGGAGTTATATATCATGACTTCCGATGCGATATCCGTATGATCCCCGATTATCAGCCTGTCACGGCCGTCTAAAAAACAACTGAAACCGATAACGGAATCTTTGCCTATAGTAATACCTTTCGGAGAAAAAAAGCGCGTACCCATGTGAATAGTGCTACCCGATCCGATCCTCATACCAGCCGCGGAGAAAATTATTTTACGCAGGAAATAAAGGGGCAGGTGTTCACTGATAAAATGCAGGATCATCAATTCGAAATCATAATACCAGTTGGCTGCCCGATTACCGGCTTTAGCTAACGCACCTGAAAAAGAAAGCTGTCTTCCTTGCTTATCAGTAAACGTTATCCCTCGGGAGGAAATGTGAATATTTTCTCCGTATATCATGTTTTGGCCGCCTGCTCTAAAACCTGCAGCGTCGAGCGGGCGGTATGTTGCCAGTCAAATAATTTTACACGCTTTAGACCGGCTTGGATATACTTGTCCCTGGATGACCCCAAGGCTTGGGCGATACCTCCGGCTATACTGCCTGGATCAGAAGGGTCGACGTATATACCGGCGTTCCCTGCCACTTCAGGCAGACTGGCGACCCGGGAAACGACTACCGGGGTCCCGCAGGCCATAGCCTCCAACACTGGGATACCGAAACCTTCATAAAAACTGGGCATAACGAAAGCCCGGGAATGAGTCATCAGCACCGGAACTTCAGTTTCTTCCACAAACCCGGTAAATACCACCCTGTGCGAAAGCCGAAGTTTCTTTACCAGACGGAAAATATCGTCATACAGCCAGGCTTTTTTACCTGCTACAACAAGATTTACATTAATCGCAATTTTTTCATCTTTAATCAACTGAGAATATGCATTAATTAATCCAACAACATTCTTATTTGGTTTAAGGCTGCTTAAATAGAGGATAAAAGGCTCTGATATGATGTATTTTTTCAAAACTGCCGTCTGGCGGACGAGCTTAAACATATTCCTGTCATAACCGGGATAAGTTACCGTTATTTTATTTTCCGGATAACCATAAGTGTTAACTATATCCAGTCTGGAAAATTCGGATATTGTGATAATACGTGAAGCTTTTTTTACCGAATATGCCGTCCAGCTCTTTAATTGATTAAAGTCCCGGGGTGTAAACTGGTCCGGGAATTTCAGAAACCCCAAGTCCATGATTGATATTACTGTTGGGACAGGCGAGAAGCGGGGGGCGTAATGGGTGGCGCTGAAAAAGACATCCGGTCGGGGATGGTGAGTATAGAGATCGAAGGGCAGTCGGGTCTGAGTCCAGAGCCGGGGAAATGGAAGGATGCGGTAATCCCATCCGTGACGGGATGCAGGTAAATCCAGCAAGGGAGGGTTTTTCAAATAAATGACGAATTGGTGATTAGTCTTGAGGTTATAGAAAGCGTGAATTAAATCGAAGGCATATTGGTTTACCCCCACCCGATGGGAAGTAAGGTTGGCCTCGTTGGCGTCGATACCGATAATCATAATACTGATTGGTAAACCTTCAAGGTTTCCCGAGCCGCAGCCGACCAGCTGAATTTAGATAACTGGGTTTTACCGGCGGTGATAAGTTTTTTCCTGGCCTTAATGGCCCCCGCAATACCAGAAGCAATGGATTCCTCGTCAAACGGATCGAAATATGAAGCGGCAAGACCGGCAGCTTCCGGTAGAGAAGAGGTGCGGGAACAAGCTACCGGGATTTCGTGTCTGAAAGCTACGAGAACAGGCAGGCCGAAACCTTCGTAGAGAGAAGGATATACAAATGCACAAGCCTGCGACATATAGTCCACGAGTTCTTGATCGGACACATAACCTGTATATTCCACTCCCCGGTATTCCTTTTGCCTGATATCCGGTTTTTCTCCTATAATTATCAGTTTTTCGGTAAGCCGGTATTTGGAATTGAAATTGAGATATGCCGAAATAAGCCGATCTATATTCTTTCGCGGCTGACGGGCCCCTATGGCCAGGATATAGGGGACATCATGCAGAGAAGAGGGTGAAGGTGGAATATCAAAGCGGGAGGGCAGGGCTTCGGGAACGATACTTATCTTAGAAACAGGAAATTTAAAAAGTTTTTGGAAATCAGAAGCCGTGTTTTGAGAAACGCATATAACATGTTGGCATTCCTTGACCACCCACTTCATTCGGGAGGAATGAACGGCAACAATCGATGTGGATGTTTCGGCCGGATAAAGAAACGGGGACAAGTCGTGAACCGTGGTAACTTTGGCTGATGAGTCCGGGCCTTGGGCCCAATCTGACGAATGGTAAATATCGATACTACCGGGGGCGAAATTTTCAAAATTCACAACGTGAAGCCGGTTCCATAAATAATGCAGGGCTGTAGGGGGTATGGGGTATAAAACCAAGTCGGGTATCAACCTTTTTAGTTCCTGTCCCCGCCGCAGGGAAAAACCTACCGGTACAATTTCCGCCAGAGGCTGAAGATGCCTAACTAACTCTACCGTATAATCGGAAACCCCGGTTCCATAGACTGCCTGGGAAACATCAATACCTACTTTCATAGACCTCCACATCACCGATTTTGTCCATAAGGCGATAGTCCCTGCGGATAAATTGTAACAGGGGACGGGCGTATTCAGTAACCGGAACCTTGTCAACCACTGCCGAGGTGTCAAAAAATATGTAGCGGGGCGGATCCAGAGCCAAGTCCGCAAGCATCCGGTCTCCCGTCAGATGTAAATACCACGGGAGCTGATAGACAAAAAAACTACCGGAAGGAAGGGTGCCGGAAAGAACATATAAATGGGGCTGTACTCCCAGCAGGAAAGTTTTGTCCCCCGCCGGCACACGCCGGGAAATACTTTGCGCCAGACGTAAGGACGCGGAATCAAAAAAGCGGTATTGGAAAAAGTGCGACTGGCGGAAGTAATACCGCCCGAAAACAGCGATCAAAAAAGCAGATAACGCGTAAAAGACGATCCGTTTATACCTGTACAGATCTGCAGCCAGAACTCCGGTGATGAGAGACAGAAAGGGAACAGCGGCCTGGAAATGCATCCTGTCCACCCGCGTAAAACCGCTTAAAACTAACAGGCCGGCCCAGACAACGGGAAACAAAACAGAAGTCCGTTTATTCTGATAAATCAAGGATGACACGACGACCAGTGCAGGTGAGATCAGATACAATACGGCGCGAAAAGAAGGAGGAGAGAATGCCAGAGTCGGATAATATAGCCAGTTAAATTCAATGGTCCAGAACCAGAATTCATCAAAAACACCCCGGGAATAGACCCAGTAAAAAAGGGCGGCAACAGGCAGGAATACGCCGGCCGCGAAGCGAAAAGCGGTTTTTAACCTGCCCGGGGAACAGACAGCCGCCCAGGGAATAAGGAATAAAGGCAGTATCAAAGCCGATTGCTTGAAGAGGACAGCGGCTCCCAGGAGCAGGCCGGACACAAAGTATTTCCGGCCCAACCAATAATAAAAAGCGATAACAGCAAAAAAACCTACGAAAGAATCGTACCAGAGATGGTTTCCTGCGAAATATATCTGCCACAGGGCAAATGCAAAGACGGAAAAATATCGTCCTTTCAACCTCAATTTACCTGCAGATTTGAAAATAAAAACGGATTGGACAAGGATCAGCAGCAAGGCCAGTTTTTTAAAATCCAGAGGATCGGTGAAACCCAGGGAATAAAAGTTGGTACCCGTCAGCGTGAGGGCGGGAAAATGCTGATCGATGATCTGGCGGTAAGGAATCAGACCCCGGTTCACGAGATAGGGGTAGATGTGGAATTCGGGATAGGAAAAAAATTCCAGCGGCCAATAGAGGAACAGATGAAACAAGACGGCGAACAAAAAAAGCATCATATCTTTTGGTAGCGATAAATAAATCCTACCCCAGGGTAATCATATATCCCTGTCTGGATGAAATGATTGGCACGCAGGGCTTTTTCCACATTCAGGCCGGGATCCGTCAGACCGGTGAGATATTCCATTAGATATAATTCGGGTAAATTTGCCACCGAGTCAAGCCGTGCCGCGACGGAAGAGTATTCGGCCGGATAAGAAGAAACTACCGGATATACGGAAAGTCCGGGAGCATACCAGTCTATGGGAGCAAACACGGAGGAGGATTTGATAAGTACGGGTCCCGGCCGGGTTTGTAAAAATGCCATAGCCTGTCGCCACTGTTCTCTTTGGAGACGGGGGCGAGTGAAATAGGCGATATCCCCAACCAGGAAGATATAAAAAATCAAGGCTGTGAATAGACGCGGATAGCGCAGGCAAGCCTGGACCATGAGTAAAACAAAGGCCGGGAGAATATAAATGACCCGGAAAGGCTGATTCTGGGGCAGCAGCAACGATGTCAAGAGGAGTGAAAATACAGGGACAATAGCCCAGATAAAGAGAAAGCGTTTGTGCATGGACGCCAGACCCAGAGAGGCGAAGGTAACAAAAAAGACAAAGGTAATATATATTCCATATAAATACCGCGAGATAAAACTTATTCTTCCAGCTATTATCTTGAAAATAATAACCGGGAAAGCTTTAAGAGGGGAAATACTTAAGACATTTCGCCACCCCGGAAGGTAATGGTCTATGTTAAGTCCTGATCCCAGCTGACGGAAAAACTGTGGAAGCCACGGCAGGAAGATCACAATAATAAGTAAATGGCTGACAGCTAAATTTTTGGCATGTTTCCGGGCATAGAAAAGGACATATACTGTCTGGGCGAAAATTAAAAAAATACCCGAGTAATGGGTATAAAGCATGAGGGCGTTTACCAATCCCAACGTTAAATATTTTTTACGATATAACAAATAGATCGAGAGAGTGCCCAGAAAAGAAAGTAAAGAGTACATACGGAATTCCTGGGAATAATAAATATGGAAGGGGGAAACCGCGAGCATCAAGCTGGCTAAATGTTTAATATCCAATGTCCAATGTTTAATGTTTATATATTTGTCGGGGAATAAATCTTTTGCGAAAACGTAAATCAGATACATATCTGCTAATCCAAAGGTAAGCGGGAGCAGGCGCAGCCAGATCTCGGACCGGCCAAAAGACAACCAGGCATGCGCCAGAAAATAAAACATAGGCGGATGAAAATCGGCTCCCCTGCCAAACCAGATCTGAGAAACCGGCAGGGAGGACATTTGGGCCTGACTGGCTTCATCCAGCCAAAAACTCTGATCAATATTTATCAGCCTGAGTACAAGACCGAGAACCAGTATAAATGTCAGGATGTATGGGGATTTTGTTTTTGCCATGATTTGACGGCCAGACAGGCGCCGTATACAGCCATGAGATAACTTAAGAACAGGCCGTGCCAGCCATCCAGAAAACCGGCGAACAGGAAATAATGGCGGAAAAATTTCCATTTTGGCTGGAGGATCAATCTAAGCCAGTGGGGACGAATCAAAGATGAAAAACGGCTTTGGCTGCCCGAAGAAATATCCAAGGTCGTATATTGATTTGTTTTGTGTAAAAATTCTTCCACGGTGCGGTAATGGAAATGATATTTGGGAGCTGATAGACTTCCCACCGGTCCGTCCACCGAGACCCGCTCATGTACCGCGTTTTCCCAATGGCTTCTGGTTTTGTCGAACAGCCAGACGTGCTTATCCGATGCGGGAGACCAATTAGTATGATAAATGGATTTACCAAAAATATAGTTGATCCGGGGAAAGGCGAAAGCGGCAAAACGAGTCCCGGGAACGGCGGACTTGATTTCCTTTATCAATTCTTCGGAGGCTGTTTCATCTGCATCCAGGGATAATACCCATTTGAATTTCGTGAGCGATACCGCATAATTTTTCTGTGAGGCGAAATCATCAAATTGCCTATGAAAAACCCGGGCTCCCGATTTTTCAGCGACGGCGGAGGTAGTGTCCGAAGAAGAAGAATCAACTACAACCACAATGTCTGTTGTCAGAGGCGAAACGCTTTCTATACAGCTGCCTATAACATCTGCGGCGTTTTTAGCAATAATGGCTACGGAGAACATAATTTTTCAAACAGTTGATGATACTCCAAAGCAATTTTACTCCAGGGATACTTTTCGGCTTGAATCCGGGGTTTATTTTCCCAATCTGTTTTCAAGGCTACATTTAATGCAGATGCGTAAGCGGCTGAATCAGATGGGTCTGCATACAGTCCGGCCACACCAACAATTTCCCGGCGTATAGGATCGTCTGTGGAAACTACAGGCAGACCGGAGGCCATAGCCTCGAGCAAAACAATGCCGAATGATTCCCAGGGAACCGTAGGGAAGGTAAATATGTCCGCGCCGAGGTAAACACCCGGCATTTGAGTATGGGGATATGCGGAAGTTTTGAACCTTCCTGGGAGAAGACGGTTTCCAAGCTCAACCAAGTGTTTTTCCTCCTCTCCCCTGCCCACCAGCCAGAGAGAAGCTGTTTTCAGCCGAGATACGGCTTTGATGGCCAGGTCCAATCTTTTTTGGGTCGTAAAAGCCGAAACGCAAAGAATCACGGGCCCGGGTAAATCCGGGTTGATTTTTTTTACCGAGGAATTAAATTTTTCCAAATCGACGCCGTTGGGGATTTTTTCCACCCGCACGAAAGGATTTATTTTTTTTGCCCATTTCCGCTGGTATTCGGAGAGAGCGATAAACACCGAGGGAAATGTATAGAGATTTATACGGTCGTCCAGACCGGGGCCGGAATGGCCGGAGATGACAAATTTTGTACCACTTAAGAAACTCAATTTTCGGGCGAATATATTATCCAACCGACCGTTTACTCCCACTAAAATTTGCGCGTCTGCAGGTACCGAATCAAAAATATTTTTTCTAATTAAGACCGTATTACCTAACTGCATCAATTGCGAGGACAGATTTTCCACGTATGTCTCCGCCCCGCGGCTGACTTCTCCCTGAAATCTGCTCAAAAATACGATTTTCATATTATAATTCCCATAGTGAAGAAGCTTTCGGTCATAATTCCAGTATACAACGAGGAAAAAACGGTGGGGGAAATTATTAGGAGAGTGCAAAGGGCAAAAGTAAACGGGCTGAACAAAGAAATTATAGTAATAAACGACGGTTCGACGGATAATACAAAACAAGTACTTCAAAAATTTAAAGATAAAGACACCAGGATTTTAAACAAACCGAAAAACGAAGGAAAGGGGGCTGCATTGAGAGACGGAATACGCAGCGCCACCGGAGATATTTTACTCATCCAGGACGCGGATCTGGAGTATGACCCGAGGGAATATCCCCTACTGATCGACCCGATAAGGGAAGGAAACGCGGATGTGGTATACGGCTCACGATTTATCAGCTTCAGACCGCACAGGGTGCAATTTTTCTGGCACATGATGGGCAACAAACTGCTGACTTTACTGACCAACGCAGTAACAAACATGAACTTCACGGATATGGAAACCTGCTACAAGGCATTTACGCGCGATATAGCCAACCGGCTGAAAATTGAAGAAAACAGGTTTGGTTTTGAACCGGAATTTACGATCAAAGTATCCCGGATGAATGCCCGGGTGTTTGAGGTCGGCATCAGTTACCTGGGCAGGAGTTATGAGGAAGGCAAGAAGATCAACTGGAAAGACGGGGTCTGGGCGTTATGGTGTATTGCCAAGTACGGGTTTTTGGGCGACGGCAAATAGACTCTGACCGAACGGTACTGATAGGTGGTTTTCCAGATAAAGGAACGGTGTCAGCAGAGCATCGTAAATCTTTTGGGTCAGCGGATAATAGTTTTCAAACGGCGGCAGCCGGTTGGCAAGCCACCAGGCAAAAAAACCAAGAAAGTTGTAATACCGTAATTCTTTTATTTCAAATCCTGCGGACTTCAGCAAAAACGAAAGCACACGGGGAGTATAACGGCGGCAGTGGCCCAGGCGGGAATCTATAGGACCGGAAATCTCCGGACGCGCCGGGACAAATAACAACAGTTTCCCACCCGGACGCAGTACCCTGAAAAAGTGTGAAATCGCTTTTTTATCATCCGGTATATGCTCCAATACGTTTGCTGAAAATATTGTGTCCGGCGTGAGTTTTGCCAGCAATTCTGGGGGGGGTTTTTGGATATCCCAGGCCACCACCCGGTGAGGAAAGTGCTTTGACAAAAAGGAAACATAATCCCGGTTAATATCTGATAAAGTAAGGCTTTTTTTTTGAGGAACCAAACGTGAGAGATGACCCAAACCACTGCCTATTTCGAGAATATTTTCGCCGAAATTCGAAATAAAACGGTCCATTATCCACTGATGGTAGCGGTGCATGACAGCGACATTTTCCAGTACTGCATGGCCGGAATAATAATTACTCATGGGAAGGTTTCAGGGCAGAAACAAATACCTGAGGACCCCAGAATTCGAAAGGGAATATGTTTGACCGACCTAAAAATAAAAACAGTTTTTTCCTGAGGTTTTCCGGTTTGGCTTCCAACTGCCAAAGGGAAGATATATTCGTAATCTGAAGGCCTTGCTGTTTGAGATAAATCAACAGGGAAAAAACGTAAGGCTCAACAGTAGTATCGTCATCGATACGGTTGTAAGACTGCCTGGGTCGGACGTGATGCCAGTCAAGCTTTTCCGAAGGTTTGAATGCCCGGGAAAAATCATCAATTATGCCTTTGAGAATTTTTTTAGCAGGTGTTTCATCCGATACAGGAGATCGGCGATTAGGAGCGCCGTAATTGGGACAAAGAATTATTATCTCACCGCCCGGTCTGCAAACACGAAGCATTTCCGCGATGACTTTTTCGGGATAGACAGTATGTTCCAAAGTGAAGGCAGTATATGCCAGATCAAAATAGTTTTTGGGGAAAGGCAGGTCCTCCCCCCGGGATACAACAAAACGATGTCGGGGGTATTGTTTTTTGGCCAGATCTATGGCCTTGGGATTGATGTCCACTCCCCATCCGGACTGCCTGGGCAGCAGCAGAGTCGTCAGGCGGGAACCTTCACCGCAGCCTACATCCAAGACTTTCTTTGATTCCCGAACCCGATCGGCCAGATATTTTAAGCCCGGGTGAGTGCCGATGCTTTTTCCCGCACGGCGGGCTATCGTATAGTATTCGCTCATGCGGATAACCGCCTTTTAAAAAGTTTTAACGGGGTCTGCCAGGAAGCATTCATAAGATAGATGACGGATCGTCTTTGCCAGGGAGATGCCACCAAAGACGGGCGGGGAAGAAAAAATACCTCCGGGAATATAAAGTCATCAGGAAACGGAATGCCTAATTCGAACTTATATTTGACCGCCCTTTTGATCACCGACAAATCCCGGGCTGCATTTTCTGAACGTCGCAAGTGAGTAGCGTGCAGATATCTTCCCGGCAGCAACTGCCCTAAGAAAGGTGTACGCTCTTGTATTAAAACCCCATTGCCGTCAAAAAGCCCGCGTTGCATATGCGGACGGTCGTAATGCAGACCGGAGATCCGGCTGCGGTTGACCGCCCTGATTGTCACATGACCGCTGAATGGTCCTATCCTGTATTTTCCGGCCGACTCAGGCTGGTGGTGAAATATATCGCCTATTAAATTGAAATATTTATGCACCAGGAAATCCAAGCTATTTCCCTGCCGGCGAATTAAATCGGTCATCTGCCGGACAGCTGACCAAGGCCAGATTTCGTCTCCGTCCAGGTTTATTACCCAGTCGCCTACTGTTTTTTCCAGCATCTGCTGACTGACAGTTGTAAATTCATCAGCGGTAACTTTACCCAGGCGGCGAAACTTAATCTTGGGAGAGTCTATAGACTCTACGATTTCCGGTGTGCGGTCTGTGGAGCCTGTATCCCAAACGAGCATTTCGTCCACATAATCCAGCATGGACATGAGGGCATACCAAACAAAACGCTGCTCGTTTCTGATTATCGTATGGGTGACAATTTTAGGCACGGACACGGGAGGAGAGATACAAATAATAACTGATGCTGACTATGGCCATGGCAATGTGAACAAAAAGTACGACCAGAGCCGAGCCGGTGATACCCAACGGCGGTATCAACATCAAACTCAATATAACCGTCAATATAATTGCTCCGGCACCCTGCCAGAAGAAATATTGAGGTTTGCCGAAAAAATACTGGATGCAATCCCTTAAGGGAGAGAGGCCGAAAAACAATGCCAGACCAGCCAACAGGATCAAAAACGGTGTCCAGGCACCGCTGTAAGTCTTTCCGGCAAACTGCAGTACCAACCAGGCAACAGGGATAATCAGCAATGAGGCCGATATGGCCATAACATTGCTCATAAGCAGTACTTTCTTCAAATAACGACCGGCATCCGAAGAACTGGTGAAAGAAGAAAACCTGGGAACGGTAACCGCCCCAAATGCGGTAGTGAGCTGAGGAAGGATGACGATCATCTGAGTGGCAAGCGCATAAACTCCGACGGAATTCAAGTCCAGAAAGCGGGCGGTCAGGAGAGTATCGATCCGGGCGCCGATCGCGGAGACAATGACGGTGGCGGTAATCCATTTATTAAAACTAAAAAACTGCCTGATTAATCCAGGGGTTACATCAACCGTCGATATTCGGGGACGAAGAAACCACCAACCGATCAGAAAACCCAAAAGCGGCAGGGTGAAATGTACCACTATTGATGAATAACCGGTAAGCCGGGAAAGGGCGAGTAATATGATTATCAATAACAAACGCAGGGCGTTGGTACCAACGAACAACCCCCCCCAAAGATAAAATTTCTGCCGGGCTTGAGCGAGAGAATATACAAACGAAAAAAGCATTGATGCCAAGATGCCGATACCGGCCAGGCGCATAAAAGGTACCAGCTGCGGCTGGCGGAAAATAAACTCCGAAAAAAACGGAGCAAATATCATAAATAAAATCACGGCCGTTGTGCCCATGAGAAGCTTTACCAAAAAGGCCAGAGTAAGAATACCGTCTATCTGTCGGGGAACATTTCGGAATACCCCCGAAAACTTGACCAGTCCCTGACTGGTTCCCAAGTCAAAAACCGATGACAGCATGGTAACAAGAGCGGCTATTGCGGAAAAAGCACCGTATTCCCCTGCGCCGATAAAACGAGCGAGAAGCAGATAAAATACAGCCCCCAACCCGCCATTGATCACTGTGGAGACGGAGGTGACCAGTGATTGGCGCAGGGTAGCAGTGGCAAACAGATGCTTAAACGGCAACGGCATGAGCGGCAACCTTCTCTCCCAATTCTACCGCATAGTTGGTTCCCCGGTCCCAGGGATACACTTGCTGAATGTTGGCCAGGTAAAGATTGGGGATAGGTGTATCAAGGGGAGGGATAAGCCGGGAGTAACGGGGGGTAACTATAGGTTGAGCGAATGGTGCTTTCCATACCCATAAGCTGCGGATCCAGGAGGATTTGAAATCCGGATTAATTTTTTTAAGATGCGGAGTAAATATTTTTACCAGATCGGACGCCGATTTTTTGAAATATTCATGATCAGTGGGGAGGTAATTACCGATATAAACCAGGCGGTCTCCCCCGTAATGGGCAGGATTCTGATAGTTGGTATGTTCGACCACTGCCAGGAAGGGCATGTTTTTTTCATTTATGTTGAGCCAGTAGGTTCCCTTCAAAAACGGTTTTTTTAAAGCCAACACCAGATTGACGGCACCGATGCCTGTCAGCCGACGGAGTTCATTTATGTAGTCCCGGGGCAGCTGGGGAGCCAATCGAATCAGCAGCGGTGTAGGCAGCGTACAAATTACTTTGTCAAAACGGTGCTTCTTCCCGGTAGTCTCAAGATCTATTTTACTTTTGACATAAACAATCTGATTTATATCGATACCATAATTTATTTTAGCTCCCAGCTTTTGAGCGTAATCAGCAAAAGAACGCGCCAGGTTTTCATAGCCTCCTTCAGGATAACCCAAATTCATACTGCGCTTATTGATCCGGGTCCAAAACCAGGATGCAGCAATAGAATCCGCAAAGTGGTGAAACTTACCCCGGAAAAGAGGTTCCCAGATAACAGACCAGGAATTTTCCCCCATAACAACCCGGATAAATTTATGGGCGGTAGTATATTCTAATGGCTTCCAGAAGGGATTTATTTTTAGAAACGCCAATCCGGCTCCGGTACGCAGGCGGTCAAACATGGGCAGCGGCCGGAATTTTAATAAACTGATCGGAGAATCCAACTGATAGACACCCCCTTTTACAAAGGTGGAGGTAACCGGACGGGTAAAGAAAATGGGGTGGCCTACTTCTTCGGCCAGCCGACGGATATGAATATCCGAAACAAAAAAATGATGGTAGTGTTTTTCCAAAGGCCATTCCCAGCCCTTATCTTTGAAACCTGTAGCCAGGCCGCCGGGACGGTCCTCTTTTTCGAATACGGTTACTTTGTGTCCGGCCTGGGACAACCGGATAGCAGCCGCCAGCCCTGTAAACCCGGCACCGATTATTCCTATTTCCATGACCTTTTCACTATATACAAACTAAGAAAAAGTACAAGAGTATTGGCCAATCCCAGTGCCCCGACCGGACCTGACAAACCGAAAAGAGGAGTGAATACTAAATTTCCCCCGATGACAACCAGAACTTGTAATAGACCTAAAATACCCACCCACTTCGGCGATTTGAAGTGATAAATTAAAAGGGATAAGGGGATTATGGTATACAGAGCCGGTAAATAAGCGAGGGTTAATCCACGGAAATAGATAACAGCCTCAGCTGCGCGAATACCAAATAAGGCCGGAACCAGCCAGGGGGCTATCATCGCACCGAATAACATAGCCGCTGCGAGACAGGTAATTCCCAAAAACGCCTTTTGCAGGTAAACCTTTAGGTTTGTTATGTTTTCCGTTACAGAAAAACGGGAAGCCAATACGGCAGTCAGGGAAATAAAAATAACCGGATAGAAATTTGCCAGTCGGGCAGCTACGGAATAGATACCCGTAAGCGAAGGTCCAAGAAACACCAAAACCAGCGGTACATCCAGCCTGGTAGTGACTGTGGAAGCGATCTTATAAACTCCAAGCCAACCGCTGAAACCTACCAAAGACCGAATATGGTTTGCAGAAGGCACATTCAGCCGACGGATTCCCAGCCAATTTAACGAAAGGATAATTCCCAGGACGGGAGCCAGAAAAGTGATAGTTTCAACAGTTAACAGGGAAAATTTCCAGGCAAAAATCCATGGCAGACATGCCAGGAGAAAACGCAGCAGGGAAAAAGTATTAGAAGCTATCGCAGAATGTAAGAATTGTTTTTTGGCCTGAAGAGAATAATTTAGAATATCCAACAACGAAATAGTAATAATAGCCAAACCGGCGACCATGACGGCTCCGATCTGCGGAGTGCGAAATACCGTTCTTGCCAGAAATGGAGAAAAAACCACTATTACAAGAGATGCCGCGGCAGAGATAACCAAACGTAAGAATAAACCCGAGTTAAGATACCGCCAGGCTCCGGTCGAATCGGAAGAGTTCAGACAACGCGGAATGAAAAATAAAAGACCGCTGCCTATTCCGAGGTCCAGAATCAGGACGGCGGTAAAGACCAGGTTGTTTATAGCGGAAAATATTCCGAAATCGGAGGAGGTCAGCAAGCGGAAGGTGATCAAGGTAAACAGAAAAGCAAATACAGAATCGGCAATATTGCCGGTAAAAAGGATATAGGTGGACTTGGCAGATCCCGAGCCAGCCAGCGAGAGAGCACGGTGTAAATACTTCTTCACCATTCAATTATAAACGGGGTATCGGGCATTTTTTTTTGCTACAATATGGGGGTGAAAAAAAAGAAAGATATATCGGTTGTTCTACCGGCATACAACGAGGAAGAAAATATCCTCCTTATCATTTCGAAGATACAACCCTACCTGAAAAAAAATTTCGGGAAATACGAGATCATCGTTGTGGATGACGGCAGCAGGGACAAGACTGGAAAGATCGTCAAAGATCTCCAAAAGACACGACCCTGGCTAAGACTGGTAACGCATCCAAAAAACAGAGGCTACGGCGCGGCACTGCGATCCGGATTCACCAGTGCAAAAATGCCGTGGGTATTTTATACCGACTCGGACAACCAGTTTGATATCAACGATCTGGACAAGCTGATGCCGCTGACGGAAAAATTCGATATCGTCGCCGGGTACCGGGAACACCGACAGGATCCGTACATGAGGATATTTATTGCCTGGGTATATAACCAAATAATATGGCTTTCGCTGGGTTTGAAAATCCGGGATATCGACTGCGCTTTTAAAATTTACAAAAAGCAGGTATTTGACAAGATCAAAATGACCAGCGAGACGGGTCTTATCGACGCAGAAGTGTTGGTGAAGGCAAAAAGGGCGGGGTTTACCATCGGGCAAACCGGCGTCCGGCATTTTCCCAGGACTTTGGGGCAGACGGTATATGAAGTGGGGGGAAGAAATAAATTTTTCGCGTTTGTGAAGCCTCAGGTCGTAATGAGTTTACTTTACGAAATCGGATCACTGCGTCGGGAGTTGGGATAAAAAAGAGACTTTAAAAAATACACTGATAACAAATAGATAAAAGGCGTCAGGAGGACGAGATAACGGGGGAAAACGGAGGTAAGGGAGAGGAAGGAGAGGTAGACGAGAGCCCACATCCCAACAAAGACTGCAGGACCGTTAATAATTTTCAATTTTAAATTTGAAATCCTTCGACTTTGCTCAGGACGAGTTTGAAATGAAAATATAAATGATATCAATGACAAAATTAATGCCGGGAACCAGAGGGGAGTCCACTCCCTTACCCTCAATAATTCCTTTCTCCCCCACCAAGTAGGCCAACGGCCGGAAAAAATTATGGGAAATATGCCACCCCAGGGAGCACGGGCATTTCCGGCCCACCAATCCGCCATCCAACTTTGCAAACGCAAAAAAGCCATTGGGTCGGGATTTCTTACCAACGAAGGTAAATAAGGTATGACAAAACCTACCAGGATAAACGGTAGGGAAATAATATAAGCGATAAAGCTGCGGAAATTCTGCCGAAAAAAAAGATAAACCAAATAGACGGCTAAAAGCAGCAGTCCGTTAAGCCAGAATTTTACAGCCATCAATAACCCCAGGGAGAAGCTGGCCGGGATGAAAAAGCGGACGTCTTTCTCCGCCCGCAAAAAGAAATAAACCGAAAGCAGCAGGAAAAAGAGAGCGGGGATATCCAGATAAGCGTCGGCAAGGAGAAGACGGAACTGGGGATCGAGGGTTTGGAGAATGACAACGATCAAAGCCGGAACCGGTGACTGAAACAGCAGAAAACCCAACAGATACAACATAAAAACCGACAGCACACCCAGCGCCAGTTGAATGACTAGGGGGTTTTTAAAATAGAGGATACTAAGACCGAAAAACTGTTTACCCAAAGGGGGGACTTCCGCCTGGAGAGTCACCGGGTCCAGACCCGTAACATATTTGTAACCGATAATGGGATACAATTCCGTATCCGCCAGAATCCGCGGTGCCTTGTCCCCGATTATTGTCTGGGACCGGGAAAACTCTTGGTCCCAGTAATTAATATTGTAAGTGTGAGTGTAAACAAACCAATGGGAGTTAATAAAATGAAGTCCTATTAACAAAAGAATCGCTATTAGCCAAAGATTTTTCATTTAATTAATTTATATACGGAATAACCGGATTCATTAGTGCTGAGTTTTTGAACTTTATAAGGATAGAAAGAGTTGAGTTCATAATTAACCGGAGACAGGTTCGCTTCTTCCGGGGCTAAGACATACAGGGCAGAGATACGGTTGTAATTATCGTAGACTTCAGGTTCCAAATGAAAATAATATTTCAGAAAATATCGCAGCTGGTGGGCGCGGGTATCGAAATCCAGAAGTGAGGCAACATTGAAGTTTTCCGGTCTTTGGTCAGCAATGACGGAAGCGGCTGATTCCCAATCGGCTAAAGACACACCGGCGGGAAGTTTTGGCTGCAAGTCCAAGTTTAAGAACATGTATAAGAAAATAATCGTGACTACGGGTAAAAATCTTTTTTTGGACCAAAGACGGGTAAGAATATTCCCGCCAAGTATGGCCAGCAGAGGCCAGAAGTGGAGAAAGTGATAGTAGGTAATATGGCCCTGACCCGGATTTGCCAGGGTATCCATAAAATACTGCCAAACAGACCGGGTATGGTAAAAATAATGCTTAAGATCGAAGAGGATCATCGGCATCCCGGCAAAGATCGAGCCCAACAAATAATAAAAAGCGTTTTTGATTTTGGATTTTGAATAATACAACAATATCCCAACCACCAATATCAAAGTGAGCAGATAAAAATATTCCAGGCCTAGAATTAAGCCCGACAGGAAGCCAAGATACAGAGAATATTGGGTTGAGCGGGTTTGGTAAAAACGATAAAGACCGAAAAGGACTAAAAGACCCAGGAGGGGTAACCAGTTCAGGCTCCAGATGAAAAGAGAGTGGCCTACCATAAAAGAAGAGAAAAGGAATAAGATGGAAGAGAACAGAGCCGTCCAAAAATTGAAAACTTTTTTTGTCAAATGGTATAGAGTTAATCCCGTCAATAGATTTAATAAAGTAAAGAAAACTGTAATAGGCATGGGGCGGTATTTAAACAACAGCATCAATGGAACCAGAGAGTAATTGAAAAAAGGGGCTGTAAACAACTGATGGCCCCGGGAAGTGGTCCTGAAATAAGGTTGGCCCAGAAGCGAAGGCTTTTCCAGCATTTGTCCGGAAATAAGTAAGGACATGGCCTGTTCAGGACCGAAGATAATTCTGTTCTGGTAATTGAAGAACCTGACACCGACAGCAATGGCAAATACAGCGACGATAATTGCAGTTTTTGTCAGAGATGAAGGCCGGGACACTGGATGTAGTATATAATCAGAAACTGAATAAATGAACCCGGGTTTAAGTTATTACAAGACAATAGGTGTTATCGGACATTTGGGTATGGTAGGCGGAACCACCTATCGTTACTTTAAAGATTCCAGTCAAGAAGTTTATGGTTTTGACCTTAGGGATCAGAAGGACAAAAAGAAAGCGTTCAGCAGCGAGCTGGTTTTCGTGTGCGTTCCTACTCCATATCATTGGGACGGACGGGGATACGACGGATCAATAGTAGAAAAGGTATTGAAAATGATCCCTGAAGGCCGAACTGTAGTCGTAAAAAGCACAATATCCATAGGAACGACGGACAAACTTCAAAAATCCAATCCCAAACTGAAAGTTTTGTTTAACCCGGAATTTTTATCTGAAGCCACCTGCGATATAGATTTTCGTAATCCGGACCGGCAATTTGTGGGGTACACAGACAAATCCTATACTGAGGCTACCAAAGTGCTCAATATGCTGCCGGAAAGCCCATACGGAATCATCCTGCCGGCCAAAGAAGCGGAACTATTAAAATACATCAACAATATGCACGGGGTGCTGGAGGTGCTGGAATCCAACCATTATTGGGAGGTATGCCAAAAAGAAAAATTGGATTACGAGAGAGTGATCAAGGCGGCTGTTGCATCGAAATGGGTCGGGTCTGTCATGGGTAGACAATACCGGACAATCTGGCACCGGGGGGCACGGGGGGTAAAAGGCAAGTGTTTCCCAAAAGATCTGAACGCCTGGATCGATTACTGCAACACCCGGGGAATACCGGTGGAATTACTTTCTGCAGCAAGGAAGATGAACCTACGAATTCTGAAAGAACAAAAACTAACAGAGTCCAAAGCGGAAAATCTGTAAAATCAGCGTATGGGAGTAAGGGTAAGTATTTGCGTATCACGTGAATAGGAGTAATGGTAATCGAACTTTTTGGAAGAGGACAAAAAGTACGGCAGGGCTTGGTAATCCATTGCATGATTCAGATTAGGTGTAACATCCCAATTGCTTAGCCGGACTTGGCTGACTTGATTATTAATTACTGATTCCGCGGCGCGGACTATTTTAGCCATGGCTTGTTTTTCAAAATGCACAGAAGGGTGCTTTATGCGGAACAGGATCTTATATATCCCTTGAACAGGGTTGAACAATATCAAGAATATAACCAAAGCCCAAAGCCAGCGGCGTCTTTGAAGTAATTCTGCGAAAAACAACAGGATAAATGTAATGGGGAA